>JAUMYC010000328.1 GCA_030528845.1 Eubacteriales bacterium | reverse complement strand
GGCGCAAGCGCCGCAGCGCTTGCGCAACGGGAGTGCAGAGGGCAGAGCCCTCTGCCTAAAGCGCAAACAAAAAGGACGCTCCCTGAGAAGCGCCCCTGCCTATCTTTTATTCGAGCTTTGCCGCGATCTCCATCAGCCTGCGAAAGCGGCTGTTCACGCCGGATTTGCCGGAAGGCGGCTCACACAGCGCGCCCAGCTCCTCCAGCGAAGCCTCCTCGTGCTCCAGCCGCAAAAGCGCGATCTCCTCCAGCGCGCCGGGCAGCCTGTCCAGCCCGATCGCGCTGCGGATCTTTTCGATCGCAGCGATCTGCTTTTCGCTGGCCCTCTGCTGCTTGGCGATGTTGGCGTGGTCGCAGTTCACCTGCCGGTTCACGCCGGAGCGCATCTGCTTCATCACGCTGGCGGATTCCATCTCCATATACGCGCCGGAAGCGCCGATGCGCCCCAGCAGCTCGGCGATCCTCTCGCCCGAACGGATGTACAGGCTGATCTTCCCGCGCACGACGCTGCGGCCAGGCGCGGCCTCCAGCGCCTCCATGGCTCCGGCGATCACGCGCGCGGCATCTTCGCCCGCCACGGTGATGTTGGCCTGCGCGCGGCTCTCCGGGCTCGCCACAGCCCCCCTGCACAAAAACGCGCCGCGCACCAAGGCGGCCGCATGCTCGCTCGTCTCCGGTTCCGGCAGGTCCTGCGGCAGGCGTTCGATCTCCAGCCGATACTCTGCGCCCGCGCCGAAGCGCCCTTCGTCCTCGCGGCGCATGCTCGCCTCGCCGAAGCGCTCCGGAAAGCGGCGCGCCAGCGAAAGAAAACGCCTGGCCGAAAGGGTGTGGCGCGTGGCGATGCCCCTTCCGCAGGCCAGCGCCGCCCCGTAAAGCTCATAAGCGGCCTCGCCCGGCGTGCGCACATCGACCCGGCAGAGCTCCTCACGCACGCGCGCAACGAACGTCATTTTCTCTCTCCCTTACTCTTCGCCGCCCAGCACGCGCACTTCGCGCTCCAGCCGGACGCCGCTGTGTTCAAACACTCTCTTCTGCACCAGCGCGATCAGGTCCAAAATATCGTCGCCCGTCGCGCCGCCCGCGTTCACGATAAAGCCCGCGTGCTTTTCCGAGACCTGCGCCCCGCCCACACGCAATCCTTTAAGGCCCGCCTGTTCGATGAGCGCGCCCGCGAAATAGCCCTCGGGCCGCTTGAAGGTGGAGCCTGCGCTGGGCAGCTCCAGCGGCTGCTTTTCCCGCCTGCGCCGGTTGAGCTCGCGCATGCGCTCGGCGATCGCCCCGCAGTCGTCCGGCTGCAGCGCCATTTCCGCCTCCAGCACGATCGCGCCCGTTTTCAGCGGCATGCTCGTGCGGTAACCGAATTCCAGCTCCGCCCCGCTGAGCGTTTCAACGCGGCCCTCGATGAGCAGCTTCGCGCTCGTCACGCAATCGGCCAGCTCGCCGCCGTACGCGCCCGCGTTCATCGCCACGCCGCCGCCGAGGCTGCCGGGGATGCCCGCGGCAAATTCCAGCCCGGCCAGCCCGGCCGTCTGCGCCTCCTGCGCGATGCGCGAAAGCCTCGCGCCCGCCTGCGCGCGGATGGTCGTGCCGTCGCGCACCACTGCCGAGCAGCAATCGCCCAAGGCGATCACCAGCCCACGCACGCCCGCGCCGGGCACCACCAGGTTCGTGCCCGCGCCGATGACATACGTCGGCAGGCCTTCCTCCCGGCCGATCTGCAGCGCCGCCGCCAGCTCCTGCGCGTCGGCCGGCATGAAGAACAGATCCGCTCTTCCGCCTGCGCGGAAGCTGACATGCCTGTCCATCGGCTCGTTGCTCAAAACGCGCTCCGGCGCAATACGGCGCAGCGCGCGCTGTGCATTTTCTATCATGATCAATATTTCCTCCCGAAAAAACGCGCCGTGGGGGGGCCTTGTTCTCGCCCGCCTATCAATAGAATGCTCCGCCAGAGGGGCTCTGCCCCTCTGGACACCCCGTTGCGCCGGGCTGCGGCCCGGCACCCTTGCAGGGGCTTTGCCCCTGCACCCCGCCAGAGGGCTCTGCCCTCTGGACTCCCGCTTAAGGGGGAACGATAGGGGCGCTGCCCCTATAACCCCGCTTAAGGGACATTGTCCCTTAAGAATCCCATATTAGGGATTCTTTATATAA
>JAUMYC010000095.1 GCA_030528845.1 Eubacteriales bacterium | reverse complement strand
GCTCCTGCTGTGCTGTCTGCAGGCAGCCTCTGCCGAAACGGTGCAAATTGAGGACATGTTTGGCAACAGCGCGCAGGTTTCTCCGGAAAGTAGGGTGGTCGCCTGCCATGCGTCGTTTGCGCAGTGCTGGCTGCTCTCCGGCGGGGAACTCGTAGGTGTGACGGAAGATGCAATAACCGACCGAAGTCTCGAACTGCCTAAGGACATTGCGGTGATTGGCACGGTGAAGTCGGTCGATCTGGAATGTTTGATCGCACTCGAGCCGGATTATGTGCTGCTCGCGGCGGATCTGACCGCGCATCTTGAGCTGGAGCAGTCGCTTTCTCAGATGGGGATCGCCTACGGATACTTCCGCGAGGATACATTTGCGGAATATGCTGCTCTGATGCAGCAATTTTGCGCCTGTAACGACCCGGACGGTAGTCGCTATCAGGCAAATGTGCTCGATGTGCAAAAGAGAATTCGGTCGGTTAAGGATGCTGTCCCGACAGAAACAGACCAAAGTTTTCTTTTGCTGCGCGCGTATTCCACCGGGATGAAGGCCAAGGCGGACGATAACCTCGCCGGGCAGATCCTCAAGGAGTTCGGATTGCAGAATATCGTGGATAAGACGCCGTCGCTGCTCGAGGATCTGAGCATGGAGCAGATCTTGCTGGAAGACCCGGACTATATTTTTGTGACAACGATGGGCGACGAGCAGGCGGCGCGCGAGTATCTGCAGCGCAGCGTGGAGAGCGACCCCGCGTGGGCTTCGCTGTCTGCGGTGCAGAACGGTCGTTACGTCGTGCTCGCGCAGGACCTCTTTCACTACAAGCCGAATAACCGCTGGGACGAGAGCTATCGCGTGCTGGCGGAGCTGTTGTACCCGGAATTGTTCGTAAAGGCGGAATGACAGAAATGAAAAAGATCTCCGGAACGGGCTTGCGCTTTGGCGCGGTGATCGCGCTGTTTTGCGCAAGTGCGGTTCTGGGGATCTTTTTTGGTTCGACCGGCGCGAGCATCTGGGACGCCCTGCGCGCGATCGCGGAAAATGACAAAACCAGCGCGGCATATCGCATTTTTGCGTATGTCCGGCTGCCGCGCGTGCTCGCTGCGGCGCTCGCAGGCAGCGCTCTTGCGGTGGCCGGAGCGATCATACAGGCGGCGCTGCACAACCCAATGGCCGCGCCGAACATCATCGGCGTAAACTCCGGCGCGGGCCTGGCGGCCTCGCTCGTGGTCGCGCTGTTTCCCTCGCTGCTCTGGGCCATGCCGGCTGCGGCGTTTGCCGGCGCGCTCTGCGCATGCCTGCTGATCTGGCTCATCTCCGCGCGCACGGGCGCAAGTCGGCTGACGATCACATTGATCGGCGTGGCGATCAGCAGCATTTTCAGCGCGGGCATCAATGCCGTGAAGACGATCTTCCCGGACAGCCTGTACAATGCGAATGCGTTTCTGGTCGGCGGGCTCGCGGGGGTGAACATGGCGCGCCTTCTGCCTGCCGCCGTCCCGATTTGTGCGGGCATTGCGGCGGCCTGCGTCTGCGCGCGGCATATCGACGTGCTGAGCATGGGGGAGGAGACTGCTGCGAGCCTCGGCATGCAGGTGGGCAGGTTCCGCCTGTTCCTGCTGCTGCTGGCGAGTGTGCTGGCGGGCAGCGCGGTGAGCTTTGCCGGGCTGCTGGGGTTTGTCGGGCTGATCGTGCCGCACATGAGCAGGCGCATCATCGGCGGAAACCACAGGCTGCTCATTCCCTTCTGCGCGCTGGGCGGCGCCTCGCTGGTGCTGCTGTGCGACCTTCTGGGCCGCGTGCTCTTCGCGCCGTACGAGCTGCCCGTCGGCATTTTGCTCTCCTTCATCGGCGGCCCCTTTTTCATCGGGCAGATCCTTTCGCAAAGGAGGCGTGCGCTATGATAGAGGCGAGGGCAGTCTCGTTTGCGTATGCGGATGCGGAAGCCGTGCGCGAGTGCAGCGTGCAGTTACGTAAAGGCTTGCTGTACGCGATCATTGGCCCGAACGGCAGCGGAAAGAGCACGCTCCTGCGGCTGCTCTCCAATCTTGCACTGCCGAAATCGGGCCGGCTGCTGCTGAAAGGCAGAGAATATGCGAGCTATGAACGGCGGGAGTTCGCGCGCAGCGTGGCGCTGATGCCGCAGACGCGCAGCGTGCCGGAGATGACGGTGCGCGAGTATGTGGAGCACGGGCGCTATCCGTTCCTGCCGTTTTCGCAGCGATTTTCTGCGGCGGATCGCGCGGCGGTGGAAAAGGCGCTCATCGAAACCGAAATGAGCGGCTTCGCAGAGCGGTTTCTGCGGGAGCTCTCGGGCGGCGAGCGGCAGCGGGCATATTTGGCGCTGCTTCTTGCGCAGGATCCGAAATTTGCACTGCTCGACGAACCCACGACGTTTTTGGATATTTCCGCGCAATTTCAGGTGATGGAGATCTTGCGGCGGATGCGCGACGAAGGCAGGTGCGTCGTCGCCGTGCTGCACGATCTGAGCATGGCGATGCAGTTTTGCGACCGCATCATCGTGATGAGCGAAGGGAAGATCATTGCGAATGAAGCGCCGGACGATCTGGCGGCTTCGCATGTTTGGGAAGAGGTGTTTGGCATTCGCTGCATGCAGATCTGCATGGGGAATGATAAAAAGTATCTCTTTGAGCCTAAGAAGTAAAAAGGCGCGGAAAAGTGCTGTATTGGTTGAGCGTCAGAAAATGCAAAAAGGAGCGTATCGATGTGATACGCTCCTTTTTGTATACGGACTGAACAAGGTTGCTGCATGGTTTGTTGACAAATTGGTCTATATTATCCTCTGGAGACAAAATGCTTCATGGGTTCGTCCAAATGATAGATTTCGGTCTTCAAAAATTCCGGATAGATGATTATATTCCGAATCATCTCGATTGGTATCCATTCAAGCACAACATTGCAATTGTCCTTTTGCGGTATAAAATCGCCCGCATCGGGAATGGCGGAATCGTCATCTATAAGATAGTAGAAAGCAAAATTATGTGCCGTCCGGCCGTTCCATTCCCAAAAGCATTCCTCGCTCCACAATAACCGCACACAGGTAATATCCGCGCCGGTTTCTTCCTTGTATTCCCGAATGAGCCCTTCGGATAATGTCTCGCCGATCCTGACATGGCCGCCGGGCAAAGCGTACTCATTTCCGCTGCGGTCTCGCTGCACGAGAAGCTTTCCGCCGCGAACCAAAACACCGACCGTTCGAACATCACAGATATTGTTGTCAACTTCAAACAACCAATCTTTATTCATATGCCGTTCCTTTCTGATTCGATAGATGGTCCTGTCGATCGTATGCCGATAGGAAGACAAGGACAGCGAGAACAGAGACAGCAATTCAAATTGCTGTCTCTGTAACGTTTATGCGTTGGCGATTGAAATGCCCTGCATGATCTGCCCTCGATAGAACGATCAGACCTCGCGCCTGCCCTGAAAGGCCTGCGAAAGGGTGACCTCATCGGTGTATTCCAACTCGCCGCCCACAGGCACGCCGTGCGCAATGCGCGTGATGCGCACGCCGAGGGGCCGGGCCAGGCGCGTGATGTAGGATGCCGTCGCTTCGCCCTCGATATCCGGATTGGTCGCCAAAATGAGCTCCTGCACTTGACCGCCCTGCAGTCGTTCCAGCAGCTCCTTGATGCGGATGTCGTTCGGGCCGACGCCGTCCATGGGAGAGATCACGCCGTGCAGCACATGATACAGCCCGGTGAAGTCGCGCATGCGCTCCAGCGCCGCTACGTCCCGCGGGTCCTTCACGACGCAGACCACGCTGCGGTCCCGCGCAGGGTCGCTGCAGATGCGGCAGGGGTCTACGTCGGTATAATCGCCGCAGACGGGGCAATAGTGCACCTGCTTTTTCCCGTTGAAGATGGCGACGGCCAGCTCGCGCACCTGATCCTCCTCCAGGCTCAGGATGTGATAGGCCAGGCGCTGCGCGGTCTTCTGCCCGATGCCGGGCAGCCGCGAGAGCTGGTTGACCATCTTCGATACGGGCTCGAGCATTCCGGCCATCAGAACAGACCGGGCATGTTCAGGCCGCCGGTGAGCTTGCCCATTTCGCGCTCGCTGACTTCGCTCGCCACGCGCAGGGCTTCGTTCACTGCTGCGAGAATCATGTCGGAGAGCATTTCGACGTCGTCCGGGTCGACCGCTTCGGGCTTGATGTCCAGAGCGATGAGCTCCTTCGCGCCGTTGACCTTGGCCGTGACCATGCCGCCGCCCGCGCTCGCTTCATATTCGCGCGCCTCGAGCTCTTCCTGCATCTTCGTCATCTGCTGCTGCAGCTTCTGCGCCTGACGCGCCAGCTGCTGCATGTTTGCGCCGCCCATTCCGGGGAATCCACCGCGTGCCATATTCGTTTCCTCCTGTTTTTACCGGAAACAATTCCGGGAATTATCGCTTTGCATTCCGCGCAAAAAGCACGGAATCGCACACTATAAGTATACAGGAAAGGAGCGCTTCCGTCAAATGCGAAGGCGCTCCTTCCGGGTTAAATGCGCGTTTTCAGGGCTTGAGCGCGATCTTCACGCTCTCGCCGCGCTTGGCGATGGCGAACGCCTCGGCAAAATCGCTCAGCGGCAGCACGTGCGAGAGTACGCCTTCGCAGGCGATGGAGCCGTCGGCAAGGCCCTCGATGACGCGCGGATAGCAATGCGGGCTCAGGCTCGAGCCGTACAGATCCAGCTCCTTCGCGTCGCCGATGATGGACCAGTCGATCTGCGCCGGGCCGGGGAAGACGGACATCTCGACAAAGCGGCCGCCCTTTTTGATCAGCTGCAGACCCTGAGAGATGGAGGCGGTGTGGCCGGAGGCGTCGATATACACGTCCACGCCGCAGTTTTCCGTCATTTCGGCGATGAGATCCGGCAGGCCGTCCTGCGTCCATGCGGGCATGGCGACGTCCGCACCCAGAGCGAGGACGAGTTCTCGTTTTTTCGCGTCCGGCTCGATGGAGATGATGCACTTGGGGCGGATGCTGCCGTGGCCCTTCTGCGCCATGGCGGCGATCATGCCCAAGCCGAGCGTGCCCGCGCCGGCGACCGCCACGATATCGCCCTCTTCGATGCGCGCGCGATCGACTGCATGCAGCGCGCAGGCGAACGGCTCGATCAGCACGGCCTTTTCCAGCGGCATATCGACAGGCACGGCGTAGTTGATGCTGTTCTCCGGCAGGCGCACATATTCCGCGAAGCCGCCGTTGAGGAAGTGCTTGAAGCCGTAGACGTTATGCGGATCGCACAGCCACCACTTGCCCTCTCGGCAATAACGGCATTTTCCGCAGGGGACGATCTGCTCCGTGGTGATCCTGTCGCCCACGCGGAAGGGGCCGTCGTATTCGGGGCCGACCTCGGCCACATAGCCCAGCAGCTCGTGGCCGGGGATGAACGGCGGCTCGGCATAGGCGGGGTTGCCCTCGCCGCCCCAGAAGCGGAACCCGCCCTGCTGGCATTTGATATCGCCCGCGCAGACGCCGCAGGCCTCCACCTTCAGAATGAGATCCTTGCCCTGCGCGCGGGGCGTAGGCACCGTGGTGTAGCGATAATCGTCTTTGGAATAAGCGACGACTGCTTTCATCGTTTCCGGGAGCATATTCAGACCCTCCTTGCGATATTCAAACGAGGACGCCTGAGCGTGCAGACGTCCTCAAAGATTTATTCTTCTGCGGGCAGAACGGGATCCGGCACCAGCTGGATGATCTCCACTTCCGTATTGCGCGGGCAGTTGAGGTAGATCCACTTGGCGTCCTCCACTTCAAGCCGCACGCAGCCGTGCGACTGGCGCGTGCCGAGATTTTCCACGGAGGCCTTGTCCAGATAGCCGGGGGTCTCCTCGCCGGTCTCTTCGTTCACGCGGTTGTAATAGAGCACGGAATGGAACATGATGCCGCCCTCGATGACATAGCTGTACTGCGCCCAGCAATGGTATACGCGGAATTTATGCCACACGTTGAGGGGGCCGGTTTTCTCGGAATACACGCCCACGGGGGTCGGCGTTTCGACCGTGCCGGTGGAGCAGATCATCTCGCGCACGAGGGAAGTGTAGCCCTCGCCGTCCCACGCATAGGCGAACACCTTCTGCTGGTCCACATCGACCACGAGGCGATAGGGCAGGGCGACTTCTTCGCAGGGCACGACGCCTTCGGCCATCAGCCGCTTCTGCGTCGCTTCATCCGCGATGCCGGTGGCGGGCAGGTCGTGCGCCTTCTGGAAAGCGATCACAGCGGCCTGCGTGAAATAATCGAAGGAATTATCCGGCTCGCGCCAGAGATAGTTGTTTTTGTAGAGCAGGTTCTGGATGCGGCCGACGTCGGGGCCTTTGTCGCCCAGCTTGAGGTCGGTGTAATAGATCGTGTAGTTGCGGTCGGTAAAATGCCGGAAGATGAAGCTGTCCACGCTGTTGCCGTCCACCACGAAGCCGGACTCCATATAAGAAAGGCCCGGGTTGCGCTCGTTCCAGATGCGGCTCCAGATTGTGTCCTGAAATTCGGCCAGAGCGGCCGCAGTACCGGTGCCGAAGACGCCGTCGGGCTCTTCCGTGGAGAAGCCCCACTCATAGAGGCACTGCTGCATCAGTTCGATCTCCGCGCTTTTTTCGCCCAGCTTTGCGACGACCTCATAGGCGGGCTGCGCATCCTCCGAGAAGAGCACCTCCTGCGCCTGTTCGTCGAAGTATTCTTCCGTCACGGGGATGTAATTGGTTTGCTGGAATTTCATCATGGCGCGCTTGGTCTGCGTCCAATAGGAGCCGTCCACCTCGCCGTTGAGATAGCCCAGTTCCTTGAGCCGCAGCTGCACGGCTTCCACTTCGTCTCCGTATGCGCCCAGCTCGATGCGGGAATAGGAGGCTGCGCCCTCGGCAAATGCAGACAGCGGCAGCATTGCCAGCAGCAGCAGAACGGCCAATAATTTTTTAAGCATATTCTCTATCCTCCGTATAGGGTTTTTCCACTATATAGGATAACAGCAAATGCTGCCTGAGTCAAGCAAGGGCGCGTATTTTACATCGCCGGAAAAATCAGGTTTGCCTGTGTGAAGGCGAAAAAAGCAGCCCCTGCGCGAGGCAGGGGCTGCTTTCACAGGCTTGGGCAATATTACTTGCCGGCCAGCTTCTTGTAGGATTCAAGACGGACAGCGGCGTCCTTCTCGGCCTGCTCGAACAGCTCCGCGGCAGCAGTCGGGAACTGACGGATGAGCGTGGCGTAGCGGGTCTCGCCCCTGATGAAGTCCTGATAGGATTCGGTCGGATCCTTGCTGTCGACGGTGAGCTTGGCGCCTTCGGCTTCGGGGTTGAAGCGATAGAGCTGCCAATAGCCGGCCTGCACAGCCTTCTTGATCTCGGCCTGCGCCTGGTTCATCTTGATGCCGTGGTTGATGCACGGGGCATACGCGATGATCAGGGACGGTCCATGATAGGCCTCGGCCTCGTTCACAGCCTTGAGCAGCTGCGCCGGGTCGGCGCCCATGGCGACCTGAGCGACATAGACATAGCCATAGCTCATGGCCATCATGCCCAGATCCTTCTTCTTGGTCCTCTTGCCGGCCGCAGCGAACTTCGCAACAGCGCCGGTCGGGGAAGCCTTGGAGGCCTGGCCGCCGGTGTTGGAGTACACTTCGGTATCCAGAACGAGGATGTTGACGTCCTGATTCTGCGCGAGGACGTGGTCCAGTCCGCCGTAGCCGATGTCATAGGCCCAGCCGTCGCCGCCGAAGATCCAAACGGACTTCTTGGTGAGCAGGTCCTTATCAGCAACAACAGCCTGGCAGATCTCGCAATCCTTGCCTTCGATCATGGAGACGAGCTTCTGACCGGCGGTCTTGGAGATCTCGGCGTCTTCCATGTTGTCCAGCCATTCCTTGGCAACGGCCTTGATCTCGTCGCAGGGAGCGCCTTCGGCGATCTTGGCGACGTTCTCGGCCAGCTTGGCGCGGCGCTGCTGGACAGCCAGGTTCATGCCGAAGCCGAACTCAGCGTTGTCCTCGAAGAGGCTGTTCGCCCAAGCGGGGCCGTGGCCTTCTTCGTTGGTGGTGTAGGGGCAGGTCGGGGCGGAGCCGCCGTAGATGGAGGAGCAGCCCGTCGCGTTGGCGATGATCATCCTGTCGCCGAAGAGCTGGGTGATCAGCTTGACATAGGGAGTCTCGCCGCAGCCCGCGCAAGCGCCGGAGAACTCAAACAGCGGCTTCTTGAACTGGCTGTCCTTGACGGTCTTGACGTTGAGCTCGCCCTTGAACTCCGGCAGAGTCTGCGCGAATTCCCAATTCGCCTCTTCGGAGGTCTGGGTGTGCAGGGGCTTCATGACCAGAGCCTGCTTGTCGCCCTTCTGGTTGACCGGGCAGACCTGCGCGCAGTTGCCGCAGCCGGTGCAATCCAGCGGGGAGACCTGCATGCGATACTGATAGCCCTTGAACTTCGGGCCGATGGCGGCCTTGGTGGCGAAGCCTTCCGGCAGCTCGGTGCCGTCGGCGATCAGGTAGGGACGGATGGCGGCGTGCGGGCAGACCAGAGAGCAGTTGCCGCACTGGATGCAGGCGTCGATGTTCCATTCCGGAACGTTGACGGCGATGCCGCGCTTTTCAAACTTGGTGGTGCCGACCGGTACACGGCCCTGCGCGTCGATCTTGGAGACGGGCAGCTTGTTGCCTTCCTGCGCCAGGATCGGAGCGACGAACTCGTAGAAATACTCGGTGGCTTCGACCTTCACGGGCTCGGCGCCGGTGGTGGCGTTGGCCCATTCGGCCGGAACGGGGATCTCGACCAGGCCGGAGATGGCGATGTCGATGGCGTCCCAGTTCATCTTAACGACGGCGTCGCCCTTCTTGCCGTAGGACTTCTTGGCATAGGCCTTCATGTATTCATCCGCCTGCTCGTAGGGGATGATGTCGGCCAGCTTGAAGAAGGCAGCCTGCATGGTGGTGTTGATACGGCCGCCCATGCCGACGGAAGCGGCGAGCTTCACGGCGTCGATGGTGTAGAACTTGGCATGCTTCTTGGCCAGCAGCTGCTTCATGGAAGCGGGCAGTTCGTTTTCCATCTCTTCCGCGTTCCAGGGGCTGTTGAGCAGGAAGGTGCCGCCGTCCTTCAGGGCAGAGACCATGTCATACTTGGTGACATAGGACGGGTTGTGGCAGGCGATGAAGTCGGCGGAGTCGATCAGGTAGGTGGACTGGATCGGCTTGTCGCCAAAGCGCAGGTGGGACACGGTGATGCCGCCGGACTTCTTGGAGTCGTAGGAGAAGTAGGCCTGCGCGAACTTATCGGTGTGATCGCCGATGATCTTGATGGAGTTCTTGTTGGCGCCGACGGTGCCG
>JAUMYC010000327.1 GCA_030528845.1 Eubacteriales bacterium | reverse complement strand
TTTTTCTTTATAATCGCAGCGTATGCGCGCAATGATCTTCATGCGCGTCACCTGATGAGCACGCCGGGCACTTCCACGCCCGAGTCGTTCATGGTCTGGATCATGTGGCGCTGGGCGACCTGCCGCGCGCGCTCGCTGTCGCGCTGCTCGATGGCGCGGTACATCTCCAGATGGCACTGGCTCGCACGCTGATAGCTGCCCTCCACGCGGCGGGTATGGCGGTAGCCTGCCTGAATGGATTCATGAATCGTGGGCAGCAGGCGCTCAAGCACGTCGTTGTCCGTGCATTTGGCGATCACCGAATGAAACTCCGCGTCAAAAGGCGTATAGTTTTCCCCGTGCAGGTAGGCGTTGTCCATCTTTTCAAGCAGCACCTTCATTTCCAGCAGATGCTTGTCCTGCCGCCGCTGCGCCGCCAGCGCCGCGACGCTCGGCTCGATGAGCAGGCGCGCTTCCAGAAGCCTTGCGATCAGCTCCTCCTGATCGGCAAAGCGCAGCCCCAGCGGATCATCCGCCAGACCCGGCATCGAGCACAGGAACGTGCCCTGTCCCTGACGGATGTCGACGATGTTCTCCGTCTTGAGGATCTTGACCGCCTCGCGCACGGTCGAGCGGCTCACGCAGAAGCGCGCCATCAATTCGGATTCGGCCGGAAGCTTGCTGCCGGTCTTCATCTCCTCCTGAATGATCATCTCTCTGAGCTTGTCCGCAATCTGCTCGGGAAGCTTGCGCGTCTTCTTCGCCGTTTCCATACCGCCTGTCCTTTCGCTTTCCGTCTGTCTGCACGCAGCGCGTGCCGTCCGCTTTCATATTCTCCATCATTGTATCATATTTCTTCAAAAAAACAACCTCGCAGGGCGCGGCTGTTTCTTCTATATTTTATGAATTCAGCGGCGCGAATAGAGGATTTTACAGGGAAAAAGCGAATATTGAATATGAAAGAATTTGCCTGTTTGGGCGAATTCAGAATTTATCTGAAAATGCGGCTGATTTATCCCCAGACCTGTGGATAACAACTGGATAATTCATGCCGGTTTTCCACGGTTATCCACAACCAAAAAGACAGCAGGTTTTGGCTTTTTGGGGCTTATCCCCCGTTTTCAACCGCCCTACGGCTCCTTCTGCGAATCTATATAGTGATCATACTCATATGGAGGTTTGCAATATGCGTTTTTCCTGCGACACAAACGAACTGAACACGAGCCTCTCCATCGTCAGCCGCGCGCTGGCGGTGCGCTCTCCCAAGCCGATTCTGGAAGGCATCCTCTTTGAGGCCTGCGAGGATGGTCTGCGCATCACCTGCACGGATCTCGCGTTGGGCATCGAAACCGTCATTCCGGCGACCTTCATTGAAGAAGGCCGCGCCGTCCTGCCCGGAAAGCTTCTGTGCGAAATCGTGCGCAAGCTGCCCGGCGGTCTTTGCGACATCGAGATCAGCGACAGGCTGCAGGCGACCATCCGCTGCGCGTCCGTGCGCACGACGATCTCCGGCTTTGACCCGGTGGAGTATCCGGAGCTGCCGCAGGTTGCCGGCAGCAGCTTTGCCATGCCGCAGGGCATGCTGCGCGACATGATCTCCCGCACGCTGTTTGCCATTGCGGTTGACGAGAGCCGCCCGATCCTCACCGGCTGCCTGCTTGAAATCGGCAAGGCCGAAATGCGCGTGGTCGCGCTGGACGGCTTCCGTCTGGCGATGCGCAGGGAAGATATCGCGGGCCCGGACAAGGACGTCGCCGCGGTTGTGGGCGGCAAGGTGCTCGGCGACATCGCGAAGATCCTTTCCGATACCGAAGAAGAGGCTTCCCTCTGCTTCAGCCGCAGCCATATGCTGCTGAAGATCGGTCAGACCAACGTCGTGGCGCGCCTGCTTGAGGGCGAGTTCATCCGCTACCGCCAGATCCTGCCGCAGGAATGGCTGACCCGCGTCGCCGTGCGGCGCACGGAGCTGGGCAGCGCGATCGACCGCGCGAGCCTCATCGCGCGCGAGGGCAAGAGCAATCTGGTCTGCTTCAAGATCGACGGCGATCAGCTGACCGTCTCCTCCAATTCCGAAAACGGCGACATGGAGGAAAAGATCGACGTGACGACAGAGGGCAAGGACCTGACCATCGCCTTCAACGTCCGCTACATCACCGACGTGCTCAAGGCGCTTGGCGACGACGAGGTC
>JAUMYC010000326.1 GCA_030528845.1 Eubacteriales bacterium | reverse complement strand
CAATCCGGCAGGAATTGCCTGCGCATATGCACGGCAGCAAAGAGATTAAGCAAAGAGGTATGTTCACACGATGAAAAAGAGGTGTTTTTTGCATAAGGGAATCGGGAAAGGCGAAGAAAAGCGCGCTTGACCGCGAATATTTAACCTCATTTTTACGCAGGCTTGTTGACGGTTTTACGGTGTTTTGCTAAGATAGGTTCAGCGCGTTATCCGCGCGATGACTGAAAAACAAAACGGCAAAGGAAGAAATGCACATGGATATCTTTGGAATACTGGATATGGTATGCGGCCTTGCGCTGTTCCTCTACGGTATGCACATCATGGGCGAAGGCCTCACGCGCATGTCCGGCGGCAAGCTGGAAAGCATTCTGGAGAGCCTGACGCGCAGCAAGATGCAGGCTGTGCTGCTGGGCGCGCTGGTGACGGCGGTCATCCAGTCCTCCTCGGCGACGACGGTCATGGTCGTCGGCTTCGTCAACTCCGGCATCATGAAGCTGACGCAGGCGGCGGGCGTGATCATGGGCGCCAACATCGGTACGACGATGACCAGCTGGCTGCTCTCCCTGACGGGCCTTGAGGGCAGCAACCTGTTTATCAAGCTGCTCAAGCCCTCCAGCTTCACGCCTGTTCTGGCGATCATCGGCGTGGCGTTCATCATGTTCACCAAGTCGGAAAAGAAGCACAACATGGGCTCCATCCTCGTGGGCTTCACGGTGCTCATGTGCGGCATGAGCATGATGAGCGATGCGGTGAAGCCGCTGGCCGACGTGCCGGAATTCACCAACATCCTGCTCATGTTCCAGAACCCGATCATGGGCATGATCGCCGGCATGCTCCTCACCGCGATCATCCAGTCCTCCTCCGCGTCCGTGGGTATACTGCAGGCGCTGTGCGTGACGGGCGCGGTCCATTACTCGGCGGCGCTGCCCATCATCATGGGCCAGAATATCGGCACCTGTGTCACTGCGCTTCTTTCCGGCGTGGGCGCGAGCAAGAATGCCCGCCGCGCATCGCTGATTCACTTGTACTTCAACCTCATCGGCACGGTGCTCTTCATGGTCGTGTTCTATGCGGTCAATGCGGTGTTCCCGTTTGCGTTCCTCGATGATCCGGCCAACGCTGCAGGCATCGCCGTCATCCACACGGCGTTCAATATCGCGGCGACGTTCGTGCTGCTGCCCTTCAGCGGCATGCTTGAAAAGCTCGCTGTGCTCACCATCCGCGATGACGAGGAGGCCGAGTCCATCGACGACTTCAAGCTGCTGGATGAGCGCTTCCTCAATACGCCGGCATTCGCCGTGGAGCAGTGCCGCGTGCTGACCAGCCGTATGGCGGGACTGACGATGGAGGCCATCTGCGACGCTGCCGATCTGATCGACGGCGCGCCCTTCTCCAACGAAAAGGCCGAGCGCATCGCGGCGCTGGAAACCAAGATCGACCATTACGAAGACCATCTGGGCACCTATCTGGTCAAGCTGGCGCACAAGCGCCTCTCCAAGGCGGACAGCAACATGGTCTCCATGCTTCTGCACGTCATCAGCGACTTCGAGCGCATCAGCGACCATGCGGTCAACCTGATGGAGTCTGCGCGCGAGATGCACGAGAAGAAGCTGGCTTTCTCCGAGCAGGCCCAGGCGGAGATGCATGTCTTTGCCGAGGCAGTGCGCGACATCGTGACCCGCACGGTGGACGCCTTCACCAACGAGGATATCGACGTGGCGCGCACGGTCGAGCCGCTGGAGGAGTGCATCGACGAGCTGAACGCGGCGATCAAGAGCCGCCACATCGAGCGCCTGACCGCCGGCGTGTGCACGATCGAGCTGGGCTTTGTCCTGCAGGACATCTCCACCAACTTCGAGCGCGTGTCCGACCATTGCTCCAACATCGCCATCTATCAGATTCAGCTGCCCAAGGATGAGCTGGACGCGCATGAGTACGTCCATCAGCTGGAGGAGCAGGAATCCGGCGCGTTTGAGTCTGCGGAGCACGCGTATGCGAAAAAGTATGCGCTGCCGGCCAATGCGTTTGCGCCCGATTCTCAGGAGGCGTAAGACGCCGTTTAATTCAGAAACGAGGGTACTATGATTTATATCGTCGAAGACGATCCGGGTATTCAGGAGATCGAGCTCTTTGCGCTCAAGAACAGCGGCTATCAGGCCGCCGGGTTTGAAACG
>JAUMYC010000325.1 GCA_030528845.1 Eubacteriales bacterium | reverse complement strand
CGGTCAGCTTCTGCTGCGCCTGCGTCAGCTCTTCGTCCTTCGCGCTGAGCTCCTCGTCCTTTTCGCCCAGCTCCCTGTCCTTTTCGTTGAGCTCGTCTTCCTTTTGCGTGAGCGCCTCGCTCTGGCGCAAGAGCTCCGCCGTCTTTACCTCCAGCATGTCAAAATATTGATACACGCTGTAAAACATGATCAGCACAAACACCAGCAGCAAGCCGCTCATCAGGTCCGAAAAGCTCAGCCAGAAGCTGCCGTTTTCGCCCTGCTGCCCGCGCCGCTGATATCGCCTGCCCATCGATCGCATTGCTTCGCCTCCTCTCAGGCCGGCCCGCCCGCCTTACTTCTGCTCGTCGATCGTCTGCCGCAGTTCCTTGATCGCGCCGGTGAGCCTGTCGCCCTGGTCGGCAAACAGGTTCGAAGCGGCGTCGAGCACGTCCGGCAGGCGCTCGATGGTCAGCTGCACGTCGTGCACCAGCCTGTCCAGCTGCCTGGTCGTCTCGCCGATATCGGCAAAGAACGCGTTGTATGTCTTCTCGAGGTCCTCGTTCACGCCCGAAACGAACGCCTTGTGCGATTCCACGAGCGCCTCGCCGCTGCCGCGCAGCGTGTCGGCCGAGAGCTTGAGGTCCTGCTCGATCGCGCCGAGCGTGCCCGCGATGGAGCGGGTCTGCTCCTCGGTGGCGGCGCGCTGCTCGGCCACGGCGCGGGAGAGCTCGCCCTGCAGCTTGGCGATCGCCTGCAGCGTCGCGGTCTGCTGGCTGGAGACGATCTCCATCTGGCCCACGTTCGAGGCAATGCGCTGGTACGCCTCCTCGGAGAGGCCCTGCGCCGCGCTGAGCTTGGAGATATATTCCTCAAACCGGCTCAAAATGCCGTCCGTCGCGCGCTGGATCTCCGCCACGTCGCGCGTCGCGCGCTCAAACGAGCCGAGCATCTCTTCCACGTTTTGCTGCGTCTTGCGCTGCCAGTCCACCGTTTCATGGATGCACACCGACAGGTTCTTGAACTGCCCGTGCAGCGATTCGTCCATCCTGTCCAGAAAACGGCTGAGCACGGTGTCGAGCGCCTGCGTCTGCTGGCGCGTGGTGTAGCGGCAGAAGGAATCGAGCGTCTGGCGCACGGGTTCGACGGTGTTTTGCAGCACATCGGCCATGCGCTGGGTCATCGCGCCGGTGATGTCCGCCGCAATGGCCTGGATCTGCGCGGTCTGCTCCTGCTGATAGATGGCGATCTGGTTGAGCGGATCGACCGTGAGCACGCCCGCGTTGTTGTGCATGGCGGCGTAGAAATCGGAAAGGGTGTTGCGCGCCGCGCCGTTGACCACGCTCGTGCACACGGTGAAGAGGATGGAGCACACCACGCCCACCACCGAGGTGGTGAAGGCGTATTTCATGCCGGGGATCAGCGTGCGGATGGCCTGCATCACGGCCTCGGAATTGTCCATGGAAAAACCGGCGAGGCCCTGCGTGATGCCCAGCAGCGTGCCCAGAAAGCCCAGCGAGACCATCAGCCCCGGTGCGGCTGCGGAAAGCGCGCTGCGCCCGGGCTGGGAGATGACCGTCTCCTCGTTGATATAATCCTCCACGTTCGAGGCGTTGTGATATTCCCCGTCCGCGAAGAAGAGGTTATCCAAGTATTCGCTCCAGTGCGGATAAAGCGCGCCCTTGCCCAGGAAGGTGTCCTCCTGCCAGGAACGCTTGCTCTTCTCGCCCGCTTTGATATTGCGGATCGCCCTGCGCAGCAGCGCCCTCGTGCGCCACACGGGCAGCACGCACTTGATAAAGCTGAGCAGCAGCAGCGCGAGGATGCCGATATATACGGTGATGTTGATCACATTGTCCAGATAATTCTCCGCAAGCCTTCCAAAAATCGCTTCCACTTGCGCTCCTCCTTTATGGTCTTCCTCTGTCTTTTTCTCTATTTTTTGCCCTGCCGCGGCCGGCAAGGCCTTCGCTCTCTTTGCTTTGGACGCACGCGCCCGCGCGCCGGTTTCAACTTTGCGCGCATTTTTGTTTTCCCATATCCATACTATATATATGTGGCTATCCGTCCATTATGCAGTATACCATGCCGCCGCGCAAAAAGCAACTCCGGTCTGTATTCGGCGCGATATTTCCCGCTTCTCCCCAGGCAGGGGGCTCTGCCCCCTGCACCCCTGTTGCGCCGGGCTGCGGCCCGGCACCC
>JAUMYC010000094.1 GCA_030528845.1 Eubacteriales bacterium | reverse complement strand
CTTGCGGTCATGAGCATCATTGTGGAAAACGGAGATTCGGTGGAAAAGACGAACTCGCTGCTGCACGATTACAGCGAGTATATCATCGGCAGGATGGGTATCCCGTATCGCAAGAGGAAGGTCAGCATCATCAGTATCGCGCTGGACGCGCCGCAGGATACGATCTCCACTCTTTCCGGAAAGATCGGCAATCTGCCCGGCGTCAGCGTAAAAACCGCGTATTCGAGCGTGAAATACCATGAATAAGCAAGTGTTCGAGCTCATCGGGCGGCTGGCCGGAGAGCGCCGCCTCGAGAAGGAGCAATATCGATTCCTGATCGACCACCGCACGCCGGAAGCCGCCGCAAGGCTGGCGGAGCTGGCCGTGCAGGCCCGCAAAGAGGTCTACGGCAGCGCGGTGTACGTCCGCGGGCTGATCGAGATCAGCAATATCTGCAAAAACGACTGCCTCTATTGCGGCATCCGGCGCGGCAACCGCAATTGCGAGCGCTACCGCCTGAGCCGGGAGGACATCCTCGCCTGCTGCCGGGAAGGAGCTGCGCTGGGGTTTCGCACGTTTGTGCTCCAGGGCGGAGAAGACCCGTTTTTCTGCGACGAAATGCTGGCGGAACTCGTGAGGGACATCAAAGCCGAGCACCCCGGCTGCGCGGTGACGCTCTCTCTGGGCGAGCGCAGCAAAGAGAGCTACGCGCTTCTGAAGGACGCAGGCGCCGATCGCTATCTGCTGCGTCATGAGACGGCGAACGCCGCGCATTACGCAGCGCTGCACCCTGCCGAGATGTCGTTTAAAAACAGGATGCGCTGTCTGCGCGATCTTAAGGAGCTGGGCTATCAGGTCGGCTGCGGGTTCATGGTGGGCTCGCCCTTTCAGACCTCCGGCGAGCTTGCCGAGGATCTGGCGTTTATCGAGCACTTTCAGCCCGATATGTGCGGCATCGGCCCGTTCATTCCCCAGCACGACACGCCCTTTGGCGCGAAAGAGCCCGGCACGCTGGAGCTGACCTGCTATCTTTTGTCCATCCTCCGGCTGATCCGGCCCAACCTGCTGCTGCCGTCCACCACCGCGCTGGGCACCATCCACCCCTACGGGCGGGAGATGGGCATACAGGCCGGAGCGAATGTGGTGATGCCAAACCTTTCCCCGCCCTCCGCGCGCAAGAAATACACTCTCTACGACAATAAGGCTATCGACGGCGCGGAGGCCGCGCAGCACCTTGCAGAGCTCTCGCAGCGCATGGCGGCGATCGGCTATGAGGTCGTCACGGATAGAGGCGACGTCCGGCCCGAGCCGAAAAAATGATCCCGTTTTATCTGAAGAGGAAGAGCGATCTGACTCAAAGAAAGGAAGAAGAACATGAAGTACGATCCCAAATCCCTGAAGGCGGAAGAATTCATCTCCGATGCGGAGATCCTCGACACTCTGGCCTATGCACAGGCCAACAAGGATAACCTGCCCCTCATCAAGAGCATTCTCGAAAAAGCAAGGCCCCGCAAGACGGACGTCGGCTATACCTGCGCCGGGCTGAGCCACCGCGAGGCCTCGGTGCTGCTGGCCTGCGAAGACCCGGAAATAACGGAGGAGATCTACCGGATCGCCGAGGAGATCAAGCTGGCCTTTTACGGCAACCGCATCGTCATCTTTGCGCCGCTGTATCTCTCGAACTACTGCGTGAACGGCTGTGTGTACTGCCCCTATCACCTCAAAAACACGCACATCGCCCGCAAGAAGCTGACGCAGGAGGAAGTGCGCAGCGAGGTCATCGCGCTGCAGGACATGGGCCATAAGCGTCTGGCCATTGAGGCCGGCGAGGATCCGGTCAACAACCCCATCGAGTACATTCTGGAGTGCATCAAGACCATCTACGGCGTGCATCACAAAAACGGCGATATCCGCCGCGTCAACGTGAACATCGCCGCCACCACCGTGGAAAACTACCGCAAGCTCAGGGACGCCGGCATCGGCACCTACATCCTCTTTCAGGAGACCTATCACAAGAAAAGCTATGAGGAACTGCACCCCACCGGCCCGAAGCACAACTACGCCTATCACACCGAAGCCATGGACCGCGCCATGGAGGGCGGCATCGACGACGTGGGCCTCGGCGTTCTGTTCGGGCTCGAGCTCTACAAATATGAATTTGCAGGCCTGCTGATGCACGCGGAGCACCTCGAAGCCGTGCACGGCGTGGGCCCGCACACCATCAGCGTGCCGCGCCTCAAGCGCGCCGACGACATCGACCCGGATCAGTTTGACAACGGCATCGACGACGAGACCTTCGCCAAGATCACCGCGTGCATCCGCCTCGCCGTGCCGTACACCGGCATCATCATCTCCACCCGCGAGAGCGAAGCCGTCCGCACGAAGCTGCTGCGGATGGGCGTTTCGCAGGTCTCCGGCGGCTCGCGCACCTCTGTGGGCGGCTATGCGGGCTACAGCAGCGAGGAGCGCCCCCACGACACGGAGCAGTTTGACGTGTCCGACCAGCGCACGCTGGACGAGGTCGTCTGCTGGCTGATGGAAAACGGACATATTCCATCCTTCTGCACCGCCTGCTATCGGGAAGGCCGCACCGGCGACCGCTTTATGAGCCTGTGCAAATCCGGGCAGATCCTGAACTGCTGCCACCCCAACGCCCTGATGACTTTGAGCGAATATCTGGAGGATTACGCCGGCGAGAAGACCAAGGCCATCGGCTATGAAATGGTGGAAAAGGAGCTCAAGCGCATCCCGAAGGAAAAGGTGGAGGCCATCGCAAGACAGAACATCGAGGACATCCGCAATTCCAACCGCAGAGATTTCCGGTTCTGACGAGAGGAGGACAAGATGAGTCTGAACAATGTTGTATCGGCGGAGCGCATACACATCGGCTTTTTCGGCCTGTGCAATGCCGGAAAATCCAGCCTCGTAAACGCAGTGACCGGGCAGGCGCTCTCTGTCGTCTCCGGCGTGCGCGGCACGACCACCGACCCTGTGAAAAAATCCATGGAGCTTCTGCCGCTGGGGCCCGTCGTCATTCTGGACACCCCCGGGCTGGACGACGAAGGCGAGCTGGGCAGCATGCGCGTGGAGAAGGCCCGGCGAATGCTGGCGCAGACCAACATCGCCGTGCTCGTCGCAGACGCGCGCGAAGGCCTGCAGGAGATGGACAGATGGCTGCTCGGCGAGCTGAAAAAGCGCGATATCCCCTGTATCGTCGCCCTGAACAAGGCCGACCTGCTCGCGCAGAGGCCGCAGCCCGAAGGCGGAGCGATATATGTCAGCGCCGTCACGGGCGAGGGCATACAGGAATTAAAAGAGCAGCTCGGCCGCTTTGCCGGCCGGCTTGAATACCCCAATTTCCTCGTGCGCGATCTGCTCGCACCGGGAGATCTGGTGGTGCTGGTCACGCCCATCGACGAAGCCGCGCCCAAGGGGCGGCTGATCCTGCCCCAGCAGATGGTGCTGCGGGACGTGCTGGACGTCCACGCCATGGCCGTCGTCTGCCAGACGAGCGAACTGAAGGAAACGCTGGCCTCTCTCTCTCGCAAGCCGCGCATGGTCATCACCGATTCGCAGGCCTTCGGGGAAGCGAACCGAGACACCCCTGCCGATATCCCGCTCACCTCCTTTTCCATCCTGATGGCGCGGTATAAGGGCGAGCTGGACACGCTGATCCGCGGGTATTTCGCACTGGAGCAGCTGCGGGACGGAGATCATGTGCTCATCTGCGAGGGCTGCACCCATCACCGCCAGTGCAACGACATCGGCACGGTCAAAATGCCCGGCTGGATCGAGCGGATCTCGCATGCAAAGCCCGTGTATCATTTCACCTCCGGCGGCGATTTCCCGCAGGATCTTTCGCCCTATCGCGTGGTCGTGCACTGCGGCGGCTGCATGCTCAATCAGGCCGAAATGAAGCACAGGGTGAAGCTGGCCGTGGACGCGGGCGTGCCGATCGTGAATTACGGCGTCGCCATCGCCGGCATGCACGGCATCCTCAAGCGCAGCCTTGCGCTGTTCGAGGGCTCCGTTGACGTCTGACGCCGCGGCCAGTCGTGCCGGGCTGTTTCGAGCGGCTCCGGCTGTAAGGGAATCGATAAGCGCATCCGTACAGGGTGCGCTTTATTGATACTTTACAGAGGCATGCTATACTAAAAATACGCTGTGCCTCCCGCTTTCGCGGGAGGAAAGCAAAGCGGCGGAGAAGAGGGCCTGACTCTCGTTTTTTTATGCCGATCGTTCAATAAAAAGAGGGGGAAAATATGAAAACAAACGGACAGATCATTCAAAGCATGTTCCGAAAGTCGCTTCTGGTGATGATTTTTTCCACGATCACCGCTACTATAGGCATGGTCGTGGACGGCGTGATCATCGGAAAACTGCTCGGCGTGGACGCTATGGCCGCGTACGGTCTCGCCATGCCGGCCTTTATCGTGATCACGGCAGTCGGAGGCATCCTCACTTCCGGCGTACAGGCGCTTTGTGCCGAAAAAATGGCGCAGGGCAAAATGGAAGAGGCAAATCAGGTCTTTTCGATGACCTGCATTGCGGCCATCGCCTTTTCTCTGCTGCTGATGGTCTTTTTGCTGCCCCTGTCCGATCCGGTCGCGAAGCTGCTCGGCGCCTCCGGAAACAGCGCCTATCTGCTCTCCGACACGAGCATGTATCTCAGGGGCCTCGCCTTCGGCGTTCCGGCGATGTTGCTGTCCTGTTCGCTGCAGCCGATCATGCAGCTTGACTCCGATCGGGTGCGCGTGATGATCGCCGTCGTGGTGATGACGCTCGTCAATATCCTTGGCGACATCGTCAACGTGTTCGTGATCCATGGCGGGATGTTCGGAATGGCAATGGCCACTTCCGTGAGCTATTTCGTAGGCCTCGGGGTGCATCTGCTCCATTTCCGCAAAAAAACGGCGGTCTATCGCTTTAAATTTTCCGGGATCAATTTTGCCATTCTGCGCGATATTCTGGTCATCGGCGTGCCCACCGCGATCACCAGAGTCTGCAACACGCTCAGGACATTGGTGCTCAATAATATGCTGATCGCGCTGAGCGGCACGGCGGCGGTGGCGGCGCTGTCCGTTCAGTCCAATATGAACAACCTGCTGGGCGCTCTGGCGATCGGCGTCGGCTCCGCAGTCCTCATGATCTCCGGCGTGGTCGTCGGCGAAGAGGACAGGACCTCTGCAAAAGTGCTGGTCAAGACGGCGCTCGTGGAAGGCTTCGTGCTCTCGACGATCCTCGCGGCCGTGCTGTTTGTGGCGGCGCCCGCTGCGGTGTCCGTATATGTGCAGGATGCCCCGGAAACGGCTGCGCTCGCCGTGAAGAGCGTGCGTTATTTCGCGTTCAGCATGCCGCTGCATGTGGTCGGCATGGTCCTGCTGAACTTCCTGCAGGGAAGCAGAAATACGACCCTCGCCAATATCGTGACGTTCGGCGCCGATTTTGTGTTGGTCATCGTAGCGGCGCTTGCGCTGACGCCTTTGCTCGGTACAGACGGCGTATGGGCGGCGTTCCCTGTCGGCAAAGCGCTGATGCTGCCGCTGATCTTTGGTCTGGCGTGGCTGTTCCATAAACGCATGCCGAAGAAGGCGGAGGATTTCCTCTTCCTGTCCGATGATTTTGATGTTCCCGAAGGGAACAAGATCGAAGCGCGCGCCTGCGAAATGAGCCATGTGGTGGAGATGTCGGAAAAGGCAAGGAACTTCTGCGCGGCAAAGGGGATCGAAGACAAGCGCGCCTATTATGTCGCCCTGTGCATTGAGGAAATGGCGGGGAACATCATTCGCTACGGCTTTTCCGACGGAAAAGCGCACAGCATCGACCTGCGGCTTTTGATCAAGGGCGACGAGCTGATCGTACGTCTGCGGGACGACTGTCAGGCGTTCGATCCTCAAAAGTGGCTTTCGATCCACGAGCCGGAGGATCCCTATGCGAACATCGGCATCCGCATGGTGAATTCCATTGCAAAGAGCTTTGAGTATATGAATACGCTGGAGACCAACAACCTGCTGATCAAGCTCTGACGGGCCCTCCTGCTGCGGCAGGCCCGCAGAGAGAGCGAGCACAGATGCGAGGAAAGAACATGACGGAAAAGGAAAAGGCCGGAGCGGGCCTTCTGTATAACAACAATTACGACGAAGAGCTGATCCGGGAGAGGATGCACTGTCAGGCGGCCTGTCAGCAATACAATCTGCTCCCGGTGCACGATCTGGACGGACGCGCCGCGCAGATCCGCAGCATCGTGGGGCAGATCGGAGAGAATTTCTGCATCGAGCAGCCCTTCCGCTGTGATTACGGATACAACATCCGCATCGGCGAGCATTTTTACTCCAATTACAATCTGGTCATTCTGGATGAAGCGGACGTGACCATTGGAGACAATGTGTTCATTGCGCCGGACTGCGGCATCTACACGGCGGGGCATCCCATCGAGTATCGACTGCGCAACGAAGGGCTGGAATACGCCAAGCCCGTGACCATCGGCGACAACGTATGGATCGGCGGGGGCGTGAAGATCCTGCCGGGCGCGAGCATCGGCTCCAATGTCGTGATCGGCGCAGGCAGCGTCGTGACCGGCGCGATCCCGTCCAATGTGGTGGCGGTGGGGGCGCCGTGCAGGCCAATCAGGACGATCGAGGCGGAGTAAGAGCGGCGCTGACCTGCGGCTTTGGGGCATTCGCGCCGCGCGGGCTCGCGGAAGGAAATCACTCTGACAACAAGAAGACTCGGGAGGCGACCATCATGACGGAAAAAACCGGATACCGTTCGCGCCGCATTTTCTGCGCAGTGCTCATCCTTGCATTGTGCATGGCAGCCGTGCCGGCGACGTGTTCCTGCGCGTTAGCGGCGGAGGAAGAACCGATCGAGATCAAAGTCCTGATCCTGCCGAAGTTTGAGACCGGCGAGCTGACCGGAGACGCCCCCGGCGAAGCACAGAGCTACTACGAGGCATACTGTGCCGGCGGCGAGGAATACGAGATCAAGGGCGGCTTTGAAGGGCAGAAGCTGCATGTCCGGGACGGCGTCGCGCTGTATGTCACGGGCATGGGCAAGGTCAACGCCGGGGCAAGCCTGCAGGCTATCCTGCTGGATGACCGCTTCGATTTTTCCGAGGCGTATGTGCTGGGCATAGGCTGCGCCGGTTCCGCCTATGAGACCACCGTGATGGGAGACGTTATCGTAGTGACCGCCGTTGTGGATTTCGACCTCGGTCATCGCGTCGATATCCGCGATACGACCGACGGCGCCGGGGCAACGTGGTATCACGACCCCAGCTATGAGAGCTCCTCCTTCAAGCTCCTCGACCCGGAGCTGATGGACAAGGTGTATGAGCTGGTCAAGGATGTCGAGATCGACACGACCGAGAAGACCCGCGCGTTCATGGCGCATGCCTTTGACGATGCGCCGTGGGCTGTCCGCGATCCTCAGGTGCTGCGCGGAACCTCCATAACCTCCGACAGCTATTGGAAGGGCAGCTATATGCATGAGGACGCGCTGCTGGCGACAGCCGCATACGACTGCCCGGATCCGTTCCTTGCCAGTGAAATGGAGGACACGGCGCTGGCCACGGTGATGGACCGCATGGGCATGCTGGATCGGCTGATCATTCTGCGCAACAGTGTGAACATGGACGTCTTTATGAACGGCGCAACGCCCGAAAGCCTGTGGAGCCCGGAGACCTTCCAGCCGCTGGATTCCGAGACCAATGTGGAGGCAGCCGATATTTTCACCGTTTCCAACGATAATAATTTCAAGGTGGGCAGCGTGATCATCGACGCCATCCTCAACGGCGAGCTGTAACAGCAGGAAACGGGCCCGGCGAGAGGCACATTCGAAATAGGCATAAAAAAGAAACCGTGCTCCGAGGGAGTTGGATCCCGTCGGCGCACGGTTTTTTGCTGTATAACGATTTTGCAGGCAGCAGGCGCTGCCAAAATTCTGCGGAACAGGGGCGTTACGCCTTGTGTTTTGCCTTGCAGATCAGCTGGGTCATGGTGCCCATGGGGCAGTAGACGCACCAGCTGCGCGGCTTGAACAGGACCATGGTGACGAGGCCCAGAATGGTGGAGGTCAGCATCACGCTGTAAAAGCCGAAGGCAAACTGCGCAACGCCCGGATGCAGCAGCTCTCCGTGATAGGCCCAGTGCCAGGGCAGCTTGAACGTCCACAGCAGAGTGACCGTCTGCCTGAGCTCCTGCGCGCCGGCAAAGACCAGATAAGTGTTCCAGAGCATCAGGAAAAACATGGCGAAGAAAAAGATCAGGAAGCCGTAGCGAAAGGCTTTGCTCTTCATCCACCGGGGGATATCCCTCCTGCGGGACAGGCCGAACCTGCCGCCGAGCAGAGCGAACAGCTGCCCGCGCCCGCAATAGCGGTTGCAATAGCCCTTGCTGCCTTTGGCGGCGGAGATGATCAGAGGAATGAAAAAACACAGCAGCCCCAGCCATGCGAACAGGATGTTGAAAAAGCCCAGCGCCAGATAGAGCAGCGACACGATCCAGAGATAGTCGTACCATTGCTTTTTCATGCCAACACCTCCCGGATCTCGATCACCGTCGCCGGACATTCCTTCGCGCATCTGCCGCATCCGACGCATTTTTCTTCATCGACCTGCGCATACAGCCCGCGATACACGTCTATGGCCTTCAGCGGACAGACCTTTACGCAGCAGCCGCAGGCCACACAGGTCTCCCTGTCCACATATGCCCTTCTTTTTTGTCGGATCCCCGCCATGTGCGTCCCCTCCCTTTGTTTTATGGATGCATTATAACAGGACTGCGGCCGTTTGTCCGTAACAAGATCACACAGGCGGTGCCGCTTCTGTGTATGAGCAAACAAATAATATGCGCACGCGCGCTGAGAAAGGCAGTGCAGCGAAACATTTTCCGCATTGAAACGCGTGCCGATGGCTGGTATAATAAAATTGGGATATTTTGTAAAGCTTCGGCCTGCGCGGAAACCGTCGCAGATGTCCGCAAAAAGCAAAAAGGAGACAGGCAAATGAAGAAACTCGCTGCGATCTTTCTCGTTGCGATCATATTGACCCTCGTTCTGATCATGTCGCTGCACGGAACCTCCGCCGAAGGCACAGTGGGGATCGCGATGCCCACGCAGTCGCTGCAGAGGTGGAACCAGGACGGCGCCAATATGAAGGCCGCGCTGGAAGAGGCCGGCTATAGCGTCAATCTGCAATATGCCAACAATGACATTGCCACGCAGGTCGCGCAGATAGAAAACATGCTGGTCAGCGGCGCGCAGGTGCTGATCGTCGCGCCCATCGACGGCGGCGTTTTAGACGTTGTCTTGGGCATGGCGAAGGACACCGGCGTGCCCGTGATCGCTTACGACCGCCTGCTCACCGGCACTGAGAACGTGGATTATTACACCACCTTTGACAACTACGGCGTGGGCGTCATTCAGGGGCAG
>JAUMYC010000093.1 GCA_030528845.1 Eubacteriales bacterium | reverse complement strand
CTCAAAGCTCAGAACGACCCTCTTGCCCTCCATGGACTTGGGCAGAGTGAACTCACGCCTGTACAGGCCGGTGTCGTTGTCCTGCGCTACGAAGGGCGGCTCCACCGGGAACAGATAGGGCGCGCCGGAGTAGATGGGGTTGCCGCCGAAGCCCTGCATCTGCCAGCAGCCGGGCACGGTGATGCCGCACCAGGAGCCGTCCGGCACATAGTCTTCCTGCGCATATTCCTCGCCCGCCAGAAGGGGCGTCTCCACCAGCTTAAAATCCCAAACGCCGTTGAGCAGCTCGTAACAGGCCGACTTTTCTTCTTTATAGGCCAGCGCCTTGCACTCAGATTCATAGTAATAGAATCCGCTGCGAGCGGGCAGGCGGTTTTTGTGCTGCACAGACGGGTCTTCCCATACATGATACATACCGGTCTTCCCCCTTATGTGATTTTTGCTCGATATACCCTGTAGATATTTCACACTTCCCTTCAGGCTGCCTGAAGGGAACCCTTTATTCTCCTTTGGTTCAGCGCGTCAGGAAGCCTTCGATCACGCGCACGACCTTTTCCAGCCCCTCGCGGTCGCTCTCGTCAAAGCGGCCTACCAACGGGCTGTCGATATCCAGCACGCCCCAGACCGCGCCGTTTACGCAGATCGGCAGCACGATTTCGGAATTGGAGGCGCTGTCGCAGGCGATATGGCCGGGGAACTGATGCACATCCTGCACCACCTGCGCCTCTTTCTGCGCAGCGGCCGCGCCGCACACGCCTTTGCCCGGCTCTATGCGGATGCACGCAGGCTTTCCCTGAAAGGGGCCGAGCACCAGCGCGCCCTCGTTCATCTGATAAAAGCCCGCCCAGTTGATCTCGGGCAGCTCCTGCCAGAGCAGCGCGGAGGCGTTTGCGAGGTTAGCCGTTTCATAGGGCACGCCTTCCGTCAGGCTCGCAAGCCGGCGCGCGAGAAAATCGTAATCCACATTTTTGCTCATGCCGCGCATTCCCCATTCTTTTCCATTTTCTTCAGTATATCGGACATTTCCGCAAAATGCAAGGGCTCTTTTTTCATAAAATGTCCCAAATCGCCTGCCCCGTGCGCCAGCTCTCCTGACGCGCCTCCACGATCGTATCCTCTGGGCCGATCGTACCGCAGAGGATCGGACTTGCGCTGTCTTGCGCCGACATGTTCCTGCGCACCGCCCGCGCGTCGCTGTTGGCGTAGCAATAGCGGCACAGATGCCCGCAGGTGTCGTAGGCGCCGATGTCCGCGCCCAGATAACAGGCGCATTCCTTTCGGCCTCGGCTTTTTGCGGGCGCGCGCAGCTTTTCTCCCAGCGCGCGCTCGAACGTCGCCATCGTCATGCAGCCGCGCGTGTCCGCGCCGACCGCAGAGAGCTGCTCGCCTTCCGCGCAGGTCTTGAGCCGCATCCCGTTTTCCGCCGCAATGCGCGTCATCTCTGCCCCGAGCCGCAGCTTTGCCTGCTGCGAAATTTCCTCGCATTCCGGAAAATTGCGCTGCACCTTCCGGTACAGGTCTACGAAGCTGATCACGCACACGTCCACGGCGCCCCGGATCCTGCGCGCCATTGCGGAAAATTCCTCCAGATGCCTCTGTTCGTCATACTCCCTCGTGAGCAGGATCGGATCGTAGCGCCATGCGACGCATCTCGGGCCGAGCTTCTCCGACAACCGCACGATCCCCTCCAGAACGCGCTCCTTGTCCGGCACGTTCGGCTCGATCTCCTTCCCATACGGCGTGACCGTGACGAACCAATATTGCCCAAAGGCGCGCAGCTCCTCCAGATGCGGCAGCATCGGCCAAGGGTCCTTTGTGCAGAAGGAGATCAGGTCCACCACGTCCGGCGCGATGCGATAGCGCGTGAGCGTATGCGCGGCATAGGGGCTGCGCACGAGCACAAACCCCTCGCGCACCCGCCGCATGAACCATTCGCTGTAAAAGGCCGGGATATCCGTCCGCAGGCCCGTATGCAGGATCATTGTTCTCCCCTCCCCTTTCTTGACCGCGCCCGCGCGCAGTGGTATGCTGTACCTATCTAATTTTGATCGACGGAGGCAAAATATATGGAAATGCTCGAAAAACTCTATTGGGAAATGATCTCCTACAACGCAGGAGAGCCCGCGCAGATCCAGCACTTCACCAAAGTGCATTCCTTTGCCCGGCTCATCGGCCTTGGCGAAGGGCTCGACCCGACGACCCAATTCACCCTCGAAGCGCTCGCCTATGTGCACGACATCGGCATAAAAGCCGCCATCGCAAAACACGGCAGCGCCGCCGGGCCTCTGCAGGAAAAAGAAGGCGAGCCTCTCGCGGAAGAGATGCTGCTGCGGCTCGGCTTTGCGCCGGAGATCGCCCGGCGCGTGGGCTTCCTCGTCGGCAAGCACCACACCTACGAAGGCGTGGACGGAGCGGACTGGCAGATCCTGCTCGAAGCGGATCTTCTGGTCAATCTCTTCGAAGGCAAAGCCGCCCCCGAGAAGATCGCCTCCGCCTACGAAACGCTCTTCGTCACCGCTACGGGCAAGCGCCTCTGCCGCTACATGTTCTCCTTCTGAACGCTCCCGTCCGCGCGCCCTTCTCCGGGTATTGTACCGCGCGCGGCCGCTCTTTTCAAGCGGCGTCCTTTCTGTACGCTTTCATCTTGACAAAACCCCTGCGCCCCTGTATAATATTTAAAGCTGTTCCGCAGCGAGCTATATAGGGAAGCGTATCGAAGTGGTCGCAACGAGCTTGACTCGAAATCAAGTTGTCCGCAAGGGCACGTGGGTTCGAATCCCACCGCTTCCGCCACCAACAGGATCCTGACGACGATATACAGTCAGGATCCTGTTTTTTTGTGTTCTCCGGCCCGCTTGACTCCGAAATGCCCATCCAGTACAATAAGAATATCAGAGTTAACATTCAACGGACGGCATACGGGAGGTCTGATCATGGTAAAGACGGGGATCGACTCCATCGCTTCGGCAGAGGGCGTCCTGCGCGGCAGGCGCATCGGCCTGATGACGAATCAGACGGGCGTGGACGGCAAAATGCGCTCCACCATCGACATTTTGAACGAGCACTTCCGCCTGAACGCGTTGTTTGCCTGCGAACACGGTGTGCGGGGAGACGCACAGGCGGGTGCGGCGATCGGCTCCATGACCGATCCGGAGACGGGCGTGCCCATTTTCAGCGTATACGGCGCTTCCCACCATCTTTCCGACGAAATGCTCGATGCCTTCGACGTCTTCGTCTTTGATATGCAGGACGTCGGCGCGAGGTTCTATACATACCTCTATTCTCTTTCCTACGCCATGCAGGACTGCGCCCGCGCGGGAAAGCCCGTGGTCGTGCTGGACAGGCCGAATCCGCTGGGCGGTGAGACCGTCGCCGGCACGCTGCTGGACGAAAACGTGCATTCCTTCGTCGGCGAATATGCTATGCCGACCCGCTACGCCCTGACTATCGGCGAGTATGCGCTTTGGGTGCGCGATCATCTGCAGCTCGATCTGGAGCTACACGTCGCTGCGCTCATCGGCTGGCAGCGCAGCATGCAGTATGAAGAAACGGGCCTGTGCTTCGTGCCGCCCTCTCCCAATTGCGCTTCCCTGCATACGGCGCGCGCTTATATCGGCACCTGCATCTTTGAAGGCACGAACCTCTCCGAAGGCAGAGGCACGACTTTGCCGTTTGAATACATCGGCGCGCCGTTTGTCGACGCGGAACGGCTCGTCCGCCGTATGAACGCGCTCGCGCTCCCCGGTGTGCTGTGGCGCAGGACGCATTTCACGCCGCAGTTCAGCAAGCATGCGCATCAGCAGTGCGCCGGCGTGCAGATGCACCTGACCTCCCCCGCTGCGGATCCCTTCGCCGCCGGGCTCTTTCTGCTCGACGAGCTGCTCGACATGCACGCGGACAAAATCGAATGGACCGGAGCGAACGACACGCCGTATCTGACCATCGACCGGCTGCTGGGCACGGACGCCTACAGGCTCGGGCGCCTGAGCGCGAGAGAGCTCCTTGCGCAGCATCGCGAGCTGATCCTCGAATGGCAGCGGCAGACTCTCCCCTTCCGCCTGTACTGAGCCGCGCCGCAAATCAAAACACCCCTCATCGGAAGCAAAAAACATCAAAACATGGATACGAGAAAGGAGAATTCAAAAATGAGCGAGATCCGGTTTGGTCTGATCGGCTACAAATTCATGGGAAAGGCACACTCCAAGGCGCTGACTGAGGTGCCCATGTTTATGGACCCTCCCGCGGGCATCGTAAAAAAAGTCATGTGCGGCCGCGACCCCGAATGGGTGGCGCAGTCCGCAAAAGCACTGGGCTGGCAGGAGATCGAAACCGACTGGCGCAGGCTGGTCGCTCGCAGCGACATCGACGCCGTCGATATCACCGCGCCCTCCAATTTCCATAAGGAGATCGCCATTGCCGCCGCCGAAAACGGCAAGCATATCTTCTGTGAAAAACCGCTGGCGCTGAACCTTGCGGACGCGCGCGAAATGCTTGCGGCGGTAAAGAAGGCCAACGTGCGCCACCAGATCGGCTTCAATTATCGCTTCGCCCCGGCCCTCATGCTCGCAAAGAAGATGATCGACGAGGGCAGGCTGGGCAACATCTTCCATGTCCGCGGCGCGTTTTTGCAGGACTGGATCATCGACCCCGACTTCCCCAAGGTCTGGCGGCTGGACAAGAAGGTCTGCGGCTCCGGTTCGCTGGGCGATCTGGGAGCGCATGTCATCGACGCCGCGCGTTTTCTGGCGGGCGAATTCAAAACCGTGACCGGCATGAACAAGACCTTCGTCAAGGAGCGTCCGGTCGTCGCCCGCATGGAAGGGCTGAGCGGCAGCGTGGACAAAAACGCGCCCCGCGAAGCGGTCGACGTGGACGACGCCACCTGCTTTGTCTGCGAGTTTGAAAACGGCGCTCTGGGCACCTTTGAGGCGACCCGCTTCTCCATGGGTCACAAAAACGACATGCGCATCGAAATCAACGGCGAAAAGGGCTCCATCCGCTTTGAATTTGAACGCATGAACGAGCTGCACTATTATAATGCCGAGGACGAAGAAGGTCTGCAGGGCTGGAGGCTGATCCAGGCGACCGAGGGCATTCATCCCTACGTCAAATACTGGTGGCCCGTCGGCCATGTGATCGGATTCCCCGAGACCTTCTGCCATGAGATGTATGAATTCGTGTCCGCGATCGATCGGGGGACGGACTGCTGCCCCAATTTCGAGGACGGAGTCCGCTGCGCGCAGATCATGGAAGCCGTGGATCTGGCCATCGAGCGCAGAGCCTGGGTGGACGTGGATACGCTCTGATGAACAAACGGCAGAGCGCTCCTTTCGGCCGCGCCTGCCCCTCCGCTTGAGCGCCGCGCTGTCTGTAAGCAGCGGTATTCTTCACCGGTTCAACTGCATAAAGGAGTTCGGAAATGATCGGGTTTTACAATTACACCGTTCTGCTCACCTATGCCGGCACCGTATCCGGTTTTTTGGGGATCATACAGATGCTGCACGGGAACCTGAAGTGGTCTCTTGTTTGTCTGCTCTGTTCGGGCGTGTGCGATATGTTCGACGGAAAGATCGCCTCTTCCAGAAAACGAACGCAGCAGGAGATGCATTTCGGCATCCAGATCGATTCGCTCAACGACATCGTCTGCTTTGGGATCCTGCCTGCGCTGATCGTTTTTCGCGAAAGCGGCGAAAGCCTCTGGAGCACCGTCGCCTGCACGCTCTATCTCTTGTGCGCCCTGATCCGCCTTGCGTGGTTCAACGTGCAGGAGGAGGCGCGGCAAGGCCAGGGAGAAGGCGGTGTCGGGGCCTTTCTCGGCCTCCCGGTCACTTCTTCGGCGCTCGGCGTCCCGCTCGTCATGTGCGCGTGGCATTTTCTGCCGTGGAGCACGGGCTTTCTCTATCCCCTGCTGCTCTTGGCGACAGGCGTCGCGTTTCTGACGCCCGTACCCCTGCCGAAGCCCCGGCTCGTGGGCAAGCTCATTTTGAGCGTGCTTGGCGCGGTATGCTTCGTGCTCGTGCTGTGCGGCATTCCTTCATGACGGCCACCGCAATACAGGCGCCTTCCACGCGTTCCCGACTCCGATAAGCCGACCAAGGCGCATCCTGTTTGGATGCGCCTTGGTTTTTTCGCTGCATTTTGTGCTTTTCCGCGCAGCTTCATGCTATCTTTATGCCGCCGCGCAACTCTTTATCCCGGTTTCATACGATTTGTGCTATGGTGAACCTACTTATGATCTCGCCCGGAGGTGCGGAATGCAAAATAAAAGATTGGATTTTCTGCGCGATCCGGCGCTGACCGCAGTGTTTCTGACGGCATCCACGCTCCTTGGCATGCTGCTGCGGCTGTGGGGGCTGCAAAAGACCAACATCGTCGTGGTCTATATCTTCTCGGTGCTCCTTGTTTCGCGATCCACCCGGGGATACGGCTATGGGATCGCCGCGTCCGTCCTGTCGATTTTGCTGTTCAACTGGTTTTTTACCGAGCCGTATTATACGCTGAAGGTATACGACCCGACGTATATCGTCACCTTCGCCATCATGATGTTTACCTCCATCGTGACCGGCACCCTCACCAGCAAAGTGAAGCAGGCGGCAGCGGACGCAAAGCAGCGGGAAGCGGAAAGCAACGCATTGTATCAGATGACAAACCACCTGACGGACGCGGAAGACACGGAAGAGATCGCAAAGATCGCCGTAACGACTGTCAGCAACGTGCTCCTGTGCAACGCAGCCTGCATCTGCTTTGACGAGAACGGCATGCCGGAAAAGACCTTTATCCAGCGCAGGCCGGACGGCAGCCTGATCCGCCGCGAGCTGAGCGGCGCGGAAGAGCTGCGACAAAGGATGGAGCAGCTGCACGGACCGGCAGATATAACGGAACGGGAAGCCCTGTATCCGATCTACGGAAAGACGCAGCTTCTGGCCGTGCTGTGCGTCCCCAAGGAGATCGGCGCGGGAATGTCCGGATCGCAGACGAGGATGCTGCATTCCGTCATCGAAAGTTCTGCACTGGCGCTGGAGAGGCTGCGCAGCCTGCAGGAGCAGGCCCGCACCCGCGAAGAGGCCACACAGGAGCGCTATCGGGGCAATTTGCTCCGAGCCATCTCCCACGACATCCGTACGCCTCTTTCGGGCATCATGGGCACGAGCGAAATGATCATGGATACGACGCAGCCCGACGACCCCCGCTACGAGCTGGCAAAAGATATCTACCGCGACGCCGACTGGCTGCACGGGCTGGTGGAGAACATCCTCAGCCTGACAAAGCTGCAAAGCGGGAAAATGACCCTCGACAAGCAGCCGGAAGCGCTGGAAGAGGTGATCGGCGCTGCGCTCACCGCAATGGAAAAGCGCCTCCCCGGGCGGGTGATCGATGTGGAAATGCCCGAGGAAGTCCTGATGATCCCCATGGACGCGAAGCTGGTCAGTCAGGTGCTGATCAATCTGCTCGACAACGCCGCCAAGCACACGCCGACGGACGCCGAGATCTCGATCTCCGTCGCCGCAGAGGATGAAAACGTGCGCGTGACGGTGGCCGACCGGGGCAGCGGCATCGCCGAGAGCGACCTGCCCCGCGTGTTTCAGATGTTCTATACCGCCCGCAGCAAAAGCCCCGACGCAAAGCGCGGAGTGGGGCTGGGGCTGGCCATCTGCCGGTCCGTGGCACAGGCACACGGCGGCAGCATCTGCGCCGAAAACCGCCCGGGCGGCGGCGCTGCCTTTACCCTTACTTTGCCTCTTGGAGATGAACGCATATGACCACGCACGAAGAAACGATCCTCATCGTCGAGGACGACGCGCAGATCCGCAATTTCATCGGCCATGCGCTCAAGCAGGAAGCCTTTCCTTATTTCACAGCAGGTACCGCGCAGCAGGCCATGGAAACGCTGATCTCCCAGAAGATCGACCTGATGATCCTCGACCTCGGTCTGCCGGATTTCGACGGCATGGACGTGATCGAGAAGGTGCGCAGCTGGTCGGAGCTGCCCATCCTGGTGGTGTCCGCCCGCGATCAGGACAGGGAAAAGGCGGCGGCTTTGGACGCAGGAGCAGACGATTATCTCACCAAGCCCTTTTCCGCAACGGAGCTGCTGGCGCGGCTGCGCGTGATGATCCGCCATCTGCGCAAGATGACGCGCACACAGGCGCAGCCTGTGCTCAGCGTGGGCGAGCTTTCCATGGACATGGAGAAGCGGCAGGTGCTTCTGAGGGGCGAAATGCTGCATCTCACGCCCATGGAATACAGTCTGCTCAGCTTCTTCTTTAGAAACATGGGCAAGGTGCTCACCACGCAGGCCATCCTTCGCGAGATCTACGGCGTGGGCTACGGCACGGACACGCAGGCGCTGCGGGCCCTGATGGCCGCTCTGCGCCGCAAGATCGAGCCCGTGCCCGCCAAGCCGCGCTACATCCTCACGGAGATCGGCGTTGGCTATCGGCTGGTCGACGAATAAACCCGTCTTTTGCGCTCCGGATGCTCCGGGGCGCGTTTTTTGCGTCTTCTCACAGCCCGCTCACCGCATTCTCACGCGCTTCTCACAGCGCGCCTCCTTCTCTCACACACGCCTCACAGCATGCGCAGTATCATTAGGCCATCGAAAGAAAGGAGCGCTGACTTATGAGAAACGCTAACGAGACCCACGCCCCCGGCGAACTGGAGCAGCTTTGCGCATCGGTCAGGGCCTTTGTGATAGACGGAGCCTATGACTCCTGCATGGAGCCCATCTGCCGGGCTATGGCACATTACCCCGACGCCCCGCAGCCCCACAATCTGCTGGGCATCGTGCTGGAAAAGACCGGCGACCACGCCGGCGCCATGAAGCATTTCCGCGCCGCATGGGCGCTGGACCCGACCTATCGCCCCGCAAACCACAACATGCATATCTACGCCACCTTCTATTCCGACGGCAAATGCGCCTTCGACGAAAGCGACGTGCCGCCCCCGCCGGAGAGCACGATCGAGATCGTCTGCGACGAGCGCGGCATAGGACGCATCGAGAGAAAATGGAAGTTTGAATATGACAGGCACGGCGTCGGCCGCGCGGTAAGGAGCTGAAAAAAATGACATTATTTGACCGAAAGAAAAACGACGCATACACCATCATCATCGGCTGCGGAAGGCTGGGCGCACATCTGGCCAATGCACTTTCCAACAAGGAAGAGGACGTGCTCATCATGGATCAGTCCAAGGATTCCTTCCGGCGGCTGTCCTCCAGCTTCGGCGGGTTGTCCATCGTGGGCAACGGCACCGACCTGGACAAGCTGGAGGAGGCCCATATCCAGGAGGCGTCGGCCGTGATCGCCGTGACCAACGACGACAACACCAACATCACGGTGGCCCAGCTGGCCAGGGAACTTTACCAGGTAGACCGGGTCATCGCCAGGCTCTACGACCCGGAGCGGGAAAATGTATACCATG
>JAUMYC010000324.1 GCA_030528845.1 Eubacteriales bacterium | reverse complement strand
ATGGAAGCGAAGCAATTGATCAGCGTTTTTGCAGGACTCGGTGGCCAAACGCATGGAAATGTGCTGAGCAGCATCGCTCAGATTGCGAATCCGGATGCAGGCGCCATTGGAGAACGGCATAAACCATCTGGATTCAAACGCGTAGCGATTCATGGACAGCGGCAGTGCGCGGAAACGATTGATGCCGGGGGCGCTGCCGAAGAAATCGCCAATCGGTGCGAGTACGGCAGGATGATCGCTGCCGTCCCAGCAGATTTCCAGAACGATGCGGCGCAGTGTCTCTTCGGACTGGTCGGAAAGGACGCTGGGATCGAACATGAGATAGCTCAGCGCACCGCTTCCGCTGCATTGCCACAGGGTTTCAGTCGCGCCGGCGGGGATGCAGGCCTCGGCGCGGATGGTGTCGGGCACGTGATCGCCGCGTTCATACAGGCGTCTGTCAAGCTCGGCCAGCGCGATGCAGCCTTCGGGCGAGAAGCGTTCCTTGTATTCAGGCAGTTTGGTGCCTGCGGGGAAGCGGGTATAGGTGAAGTGATAATACCAGCCCCATTCGGGCGCAAGCTCGACGCGGCAGTAATGATTGAAAGGGATGGGAATGAAGCTGTTGCGGCCGCGGGACAGGCGGGCGGAAAGCTCAGAAAGATTCAGAGGGGGAACTTCTCCGGCGGAGCTTTCAAACCAGTCGATGAAAGGAACGTCGATGGCAGGCGTGTCCTTGTCGTCCAGATAGACACGGATGTGGCCGTTATTAGGAAGCGCGCTCCAGATTCGCCAGATGACGCCGGGGCCTTCCGCTTCAAAGGCGACAATGGTGCCATCTTCCAGGCGGCGGATACAGCCGGTTCCGTCGTCGTTGGCAGCCCAGTCACAATAGGTGTCCGTATCGGGATCATAATGTGAGTGGCGATCGTAGGAAGACATGCTGCCGGATACTTCACCGGGCACAGGAGGAATGGCCAGCAGGCGAAGATCATCTACGCGATGGAGCAGATCCTGATAAGTCATTCTGTTCACTCCTTTGCAACGATATCCCAGAGCTTCATGGAGAACTGCGCAGAACCGTCATCGGAAGAAACCGAGAAATGATTGGCGCTTCCCTTGGGGAAGAAGAGGGAGCTCATGACGACGGTGCCATCTTCGGAGAAAATTTCGATGCTGGAGGTGTCCAGGAAAATCTGCAGATCGAGCTTGCCATCCTTCAGTGGCAGAATGGCTTCGCAGTACGGCTTTTCTTCCTCAGGGGTGTTTTTGCCCATGGGATGGCCGGCGATGCGGCGGTCTGTACGCAGAACCTGGCGCTCGACATCGTATTCGACAAGCAGTGCTTCGCCCTCGCTCTCGGCGATGCGCAGGCAAAGCCGCTTGGCCTGCTGCACATCGGCACTCAGGCGCCATTCACAGGCGCGGCTGTGCTGCGCGGTGAAGGCAGAACCTTCGAATGTGCGCTCGTTGGCGCGCAGGTTTTCCAGTTCGCGCAGCGGATGCTGAACGAGGACGCCGTTTTCCACGCGCAGCTCGCGCGGGATGGTCATCATGCCGTTCCAGTTGTGGCCGAGATAGCGCGGCGGGAACTCGTCGCTCCAGCTGCGCAGCCAGCCGATCATGACGCGGCGGCCATCGGGCGTGAGTACGGACTGGGGCGCATAGAAATCGAGGCCGAAATCGATGGAAACGCAGTCAGGTCCCTTGCTCTCCACGTCTACCATGGAAACGACGGGCTGCGTATTGGGATAGCGCAGGCCATCCGGCGGCATTTCCATCACGCTGGCGACGGTGACAGTGTGGCCGTCGAGGGTGAAATAGTCGGGGCATTCGAGCATGACGCCGAGACCCTCAATGTGCTTCTTGGCAAAGGTCCAGTGTTCCAGATCCTTGGAGTCATAGAACAGGTAATCGCCGCCGTGAGGTCCCTTGGAGGCGACCATCATGCGGAAGCCGTCGCCGTGGTTGAAGACCTTGGGATCGCGGAAGTCGGCTGCCTTGGATCCTTCGGGCTGGAGGGCGTTGGGCACGATCGGATTCAGCGGAGACTTGACAAAGTTGAAGCCGTCCTCGCTCTTGGCCAGACACTGCTGCTGGTATTCGCTGCCGTCTTCTTCTTTCTTTACGCCGGTGTAGAACAGGTACAGCATGTTCTTGTCGACGATGGCATGGCCGGAGAAGCAGCCGAAATGGTCGTAGGCCTGATCG
>JAUMYC010000323.1 GCA_030528845.1 Eubacteriales bacterium | reverse complement strand
GATTGCCCCCGGCGAGCGCCCGTCGTACCATCTTTCCGCCCGCGTGGGCTGGATGAACGACCCGAACGGCCTGTGCCGCTATGGGGATAAGTATCATCTCTTTTACCAGTATAACCCGTATAAGACGCAGTGGGGTCCGATGCACTGGGCGCATGCGGTGAGCGAGGATCTGCTTCACTGGGAGACGCTGCCCTGCGCGCTTGCGCCGGATATGCCGTATGACAACGGCGGCGGCTGCTTCTCCGGCAACGCCATTGAACTGGCCGACGGCCGCCATCTTTTGATGTACACCGGCGTGCGCTTTGAAGAGCGCGAGGATGGCTCCAAGGTCGATATCCAGACCCAGTGTCTGGCGATCGGTGACGGCGTTGACTACGAGAAGGTCGCGCACAACCCCGTGCTCACCGAGGCAGACCTGCCCGAGGGCGCCAGCAAGATCGACTTCCGCGACCCGAAGCTCTGGCTGGGTACGGACGGCGTATACCGCGCCGTGGTTGCCAGCCGCCCGGCGGACGGCAGCGGCCAGATTCTGCTCTTCAAGAGCGAGGATGCCCTGCACTGGCGCTATGAGAAGGTGCTGGCGGAAAACCGCTGCCGGCTGGGCAGAATGTGGGAATGCCCCGATTTCTTTACGCTGGACGGCAAGGGCGTGCTGCTGGTCAGCCCGCAGGATATGGTGGGCGACGAGCCGCGCTACCACGCGGGCAACGGCAATATCGCCATCGTCGGCACGTACGACGAGGCGACGGATACCTTCACCGAGGAAAGCGTACAGGTCATCGACGACGGCGTGGACTACTACGCGATGCAGACCGTGACCGCGCCGGATGGCCGCCGGATCATGATCGCCTGGATGCAGAACTGGGATATTCAGGAGCACCTGCACGGCGAAAAGTGGTTCGGTCAGATGACCCTGCCGCGCGAAGTCAGCGTGCGCAATGGCCATCTTTGCCAGTGGCCGGCGCGCGAGGTGGAAGCCCGGCGCGTCAAGACCGTCAGCCACAGCGGCGTACAGGTCGAAAAGGCCATGACGCTCCCCGGCGTATGCGGCCGCTATGTGGATATGGAAATCGCTGTGCGCGATGTGAAGGACAGCTTTACCGTTTCCTTTGCGCAGGACGCGCAGCATAAGACCACGCTGACCTACGACGCCCTGCGCGGCCTTGTGACGCTGGACCGCTCCGCGTCCGGTACGCGCCGCGCGTTTGTCCACACCCGCAGCTGTGTTGTGGATAATTCCGGCAGCATCCGCCTGCGCGTGATTCTGGATCGCAACAGTGCGGAGGTTTTCGTAAACGATGGTGAAAAGACCCTGACCATGACGCTCGTGACCCCGGTCGCGGCGGAGGGAATTGCGTTTGAAACGAACGGCGGCGCGGCAATGGACGTCACGCTGCACGAGCTTGAACATAACTAAAACACAAGCACACAGGAGGGCATGATGATGTTTGACGTAACGGCGATGGGCGAACTGCTGATCGACTTTGCCTGCAGGGAAGTGGATGCGGCGGGCTACCCGACGATGAAGGCCAATCCGGGCGGCGCGCCCGGCAATTTGCTGGCGGCCCTGAACTGCTACGGCTGCAAGACGGCGTTCCTTGGCAAGGTGGGCAGCGACGCTTTCGGCCATATGCTCGTAGAGACCATGAAAAAGGCCGGCATTGAGACGAAGGGTATTGTGATGGACGACAGCGTTTTCACCACGCTCGCGTTCGTCACCTTTGATGAAACCGGCAATCGTTCCTTCAGCTTTGCGCGCAAGCCGGGCGCGGACACGCAGCTGCGCTTTGAAGAGCTGGATCTGTCCCTGATCGACAGCTGCCGCGACTTCCACTTCGGCACGCTGAGCCTGACCGGCGAGCCCGCACGCAGCGCGACGCAGCAGGCCGTGGCTTATGCGAAAGAGAAGGGCAAGATCATCTCCTTTGATCCCAACCTCAGAAAGCCGCTGTGGGACGACCTTGAGGAGGCCAGGCGCCAGATTCTCTGGGGCCTTGAGCAGGCGGATATCGTCAAGATCAGCGACGAAGAGGTTGAGTTCCTCTGGGGCATTTCCCCCGAGGAAGGCGCGAAGAAGCTGCACGAGGAATTCGGCGTCACGCTGGCGTTTGTAACCCTTGGCCCCAAGGGCTGCTATTACAGCAATGGGCGCGAGATGGGCGAAGTGGAAACGCCCAAGGGCCTCAACGT
>JAUMYC010000322.1:411-2190 GCA_030528845.1 Eubacteriales bacterium | reverse complement strand
ACGCTGCGCTTTGGCTGCCGCGACATCGCATGGACGGACCACGGCATGTACATCAACGGCGTGAAAACGCGCGTGAACGGCATCTGCTGCCATCAGGACCATGTCGGCGTGGGCATTGCGGTGACGAAGTCGCTCATCCGCATGCGCATGAAAAAGCTGAAGGAAATGGGCTGCAATGCGATCCGCTGCGCGCACAATCCGCCGTCGGCCTATCAGCTGGAGGTGTGCGACGAGATCGGCCTGCTGGTCATGGCGGAGAACAGGCATTTCCGCTCGTCCGAGGAAGTCCTCAAACAGCTGGACGAACTGGTGCTGCTCTCGCGCAGCCACCCGAGCGTGTTCCTGTACAGCCTGTTCAACGAGGAGCATCTGCAGGGCGAGATCCGCGGACGGCGCATGGCCGCGAGGATGACCCGCCGCATCAAAGCGCTGGACGACACGCGCCCGGTCACGGCGGCGATGAACGGCGGCGTGCTGATGCGCGAAAACGCCAGCGATGTGCTGGATGTAGCGGGCATCAACTATTGCCTCGGCGATTATGGAAAATATGCCGAGCGTCGCCCGGGCCATCCGATGGTGGCGACCGAAAACGGCCCGCTCTATGCCACGCGCGGCATTTATAAGGATGACCCAAAGGCGCAGGTGTACAACAGCTACGGCCTGACGACTTCCTTCTTCGGGCAGACGCTTCAGGAGACGGTCAGGGCGGTGGAAGAGGCTGAGCATCTTGCGGGCCTGTTCGTATGGGGCGGGTTTGATTACAGAGGCGAACCGCAGCCGTTCGAATGGCCGAGCGTATATTCCCATTGGGGCCTTACCGACAGCTGCGGGTTTGAAAAGGATACCTTCCATATGCTGCGCAGCTATTATACGGACGAGCCTATGCTGCACCTCCTGCCCCATTGGAACTGGGCCGAGGGAGAAGAAGTACGCGTTTGCGCGATGACCAATTGCGCCGAAGTCAGGTTTTCTCTGAACGGAAGCCTGCTGGGGACGGTCGCGGTGGAGGACAGGCGGGCGGAGATGCACATTCCGTTTGCGCCGGGCGTTCTGCGCGCAGAAGCGGTGTGCGGCGATGTGATCGTCGCGGATGAAGTGCGCACGGCGGGCGTCGCCGCAGCGCTGGAGATCACAGACGCGGCGGACGGGAAGGATTACGATTCCGCGATCGTGAACGTGCGCCTCTTGGATGCAAACGGCATCCCCGTGCCCGGACGCGAGGCGGACAGAACGGTCGTCTTCCGTGTGGAAAGGGGAACGATCATCGGCGTGGGCAACGGCGACCCGAACGGCGTGCTGCCGGAGATCGCCGAGAGCATCCCCACGTTCTGCGGCCGCTGTCAGGCGATCATCCGCCCGGATGCGGAAGGCAGAGTGCGCGTGCGGATTAGCGCGCAGGGCCTTGCTGAGGCGGTCTACGAGCGCTGAACAGCCATCGGTCAGTACATAATATACGCCCGAGGAAGCGAGCTGAAGTCTCGCCTCCTCGGGCGTATATTCGTACTTATGACGGCTTCTTTATTCGTTTGTGATCCACACGGCCGGGCGCACTTCGGACAGGTCATAGTAATAGATATAAAACCCGCGCTTGCAGATGCTGCCAAAGTCCGTGACATAATAGGCGTGGTCCTCATCGCCGAACGAGCGCAGCCACCATTTGGCGTCGCCCTGCGAATTTACACGAACGCCTTTGGCAAGGGCGTAGGCGCTCGGCTTGGCAAGAGCCGTGGTCGTCCGGTGCAGATATTTGTCCACTTCGTCTCGGCTGAGCAAAAAGAC
>JAUMYC010000322.1:0-401 GCA_030528845.1 Eubacteriales bacterium | reverse complement strand
TGCTCGGCTTCGGTGAAGGCGGTCTCGTAAAACTCGCCCCCGAGCCATGCGCGCAGAGTCGCATCCGGCCAATAGACGAGGCTGACGCTGTCGTAGGCTTCGTTGTAGGGCAGATATTCCAGAATATCCTTTGCCAGAAGGAGCGTCTTTTCGCTGTCCTTGTGCAGAACGATCCATTCGATCGGCTCCGGGCCGTTGGAGAGGTCGTTGTCCTGTTCGTAAGAGCCGAAGAACATAGTCTCTGTCCCTGCGTCGTTTGCGCAGCCGGAAACAAAGAGCACGGCAAGCAGCATAGCAGTCAAGGCGATCGCTTTTTTCATTTTTCTCTTCCTTTTGTTCGGCGGTTTTTCTGCGGAATTCCGATTTATCATATCTTCTTAAATGCGCCTTTGCAACCGTCG
>JAUMYC010000321.1 GCA_030528845.1 Eubacteriales bacterium | reverse complement strand
CCGCCGCCGCAGTAGATCAGCGGCCTGTGCGCCTCGGCGATCAGCTGCGCCGCCTTTTCAAGGCGCGGCTCCGCTTTGGTCTTGTAGATTTCAAGCGCCTCGCCCTCCGGGCGCAGCTGCGCGAGCGGATGCTTGCGCGACAGGCGCGGGATGAGCAGCTCGCCGCTGACGGGCGCGTAGTCCGTCTCCGCGATCTGCACGTCCTTGGGGATATCGATGAGCACCGGGCCGGGACGGCCGCAGCGCGCGATGTAGAACGCCTCGCGGACGGTATCCGCCAGCTTTTCCACGCTCGTCACCAGGTAGTTGTGCTTGGTGATGGGCATCGTCATGCCGGAGATGTCCGCCTCCTGGAAGGAGTCCGTGCCCATCAGCGTCTGCGGGACGTTGCCGGTGATGAAGACCACCGGGGTGGAGTCCATATACGCCGTGCCAATCGCCGTCACGAGGTTGGTCGCGCCGGGACCGCTGGTGGCGATGCACACGCCGGTTTTGCCGCTGGCGCGGGCGTAACCGTCCGCCGCGTGGCCGGCGTGCTGCTCGTGCGCGGTCAGCACATGGTTGATCCTGTCCGCACGCTTGTACAGCTCGTCATAAATCGGCAGCACCGCGCCCCCGGGAAAGCCGAAGACCGTGCCTACTTCCTGCTCGATCAGACATTCGATCAGGATGGCCGCACCGTTGAGTTTCATAATTCGCTTATCGCTCCTTCAGTTTGAAAAAACAGCCCTCCACCCTCGCTAGGGCGAAAGGCTGTTCCTCTTTCGTTGTCGCCGAATATGTGTTTTATCTTATCACGCATGGTTTTTACTGTCAAGCGCTTTTTCGGTGAATCGTGAGAAATTTTAAAGTTTGAATTGAATCTTTTTCACGTTTATTTTTGCTTGGATTCGACCTTTTCACCTTTGCGCCGGCGAAAGGCGAAGGCCGCCATCGCCGCAAGCGAAAGGAGCGACACGCCGTCAAAAACGCGCCAGAGCGTCCTGCCCTCAAAGCGCACGGCGATTTCCCCCTGCGCGCCGGGCGCAAGATCGACCGTCAGGCGGTTGTTGTCCCCAAGGCGCCACGGGATTTTTTCGCCGTCAAGCGCCGCCGCATAGCCATCAAAGCCAAAGAGCGGGAAGGAGACGAAGCCGCCTTCGGGCGAGGAAACCTCCGCCGAAATGCGCGTGCCCTTCTTTTCGTACTGCGCGATCTCAACGCCGTCAGATATGAGGCCGCAGTCCTTCGTCGCCGCCAGATCCGTGCCCGGCAGCGTGTACTCCGCGTAGGCGGTGATCATCTGCGTGTTGCTGCTGAAGTAGCGAAGCGGCGCGTTGTCCTCGGTCGTATACGCCGTCAGCTGCGGATAGGCGGCGAGCACGCAGAGCACAAGCACAGCCGGCGCAGCGAGTTCCTTCCATTTATTTTCCCCGCTGAGGCGGCAGAGCCCATAGCCGCAGCCCAGCGCGAGGAAGAGATCCGTAAACATCAGCAGCCGCCACGGGAACTGCAGGAAATTGACCGCGCCGTACGTCCGCCGCTCCAGCAGCGCCCACGGGAAAAGATCCGTCGCCATCAGCGCAAACGCGGCGCCCAGCAGCAGGAACCGCCGCGCGGTCTTCGCCCTTTCCTCCGCGCAGCCGCAGAGCGCATAAAGGGACAGCGCGGAGGCAAGCAGCAGCGCAGGACCCACGTCCAGCGGGAAATCCGGATCGGCGGCAAGGAGCGCCGACGGCTCCAGCGCCGCCGCGGATACGCTCGAATTGAGCGCGCCCATGCCTACGCCGCTCATCATCCCCTGCACAAGCGGCACGAGGAAGAACGCGCAGACCAGCGCCGTCGCGCCCGCCGCCTTGAGGATCGCCATGACCCGGCCTTCGCGCACGATGCGCACGCAGCACACGGCGCACACAAGCGCCGCCAGCGCGCCGCAGAGCACCGTGCTGAGGATATGGCTGAGGAAGACCGCCGACGCGCCCAGCGTGAGCACGGGCCATCTGTTCCTGTCGCCGAAGACGACTTCCCAGAGCCCCAGAATAAACAGCGGCAAAACCGCCATCGCGACCGCTTCGCCAAGCGCCATGCGCACGTAGACGTCGGTCAGCCGGTAGCTCGCCAGCGTATAGAGCGCAGAGGCGCACACGCCTTCCGCGCTGCCGCCGAAGATGCGCCTGCCGCAGGCGTAGGCCGTCCATGCGGTGAGCGCGTTGATGGCG
>JAUMYC010000320.1 GCA_030528845.1 Eubacteriales bacterium | reverse complement strand
TGGAGGTGAGGGTGTTGAAGAGAAAATGCGGGGTGATCTGCGATTGGAGAGATCGCATCTCCAGAATATACTTGCGCTGTTCGTTCGCTTCGTTTAGCAGGATCAGCTCGTTCAGGCTCTCCAGCATCGCGTTCATCTGCTCGGTCATCAGGCGAATCTCGACCGGGGCGGAGGGATCGACGGGCAGGCGCATCTCCAGATCGCCCTCGCTCACGGCCAGCAGAGCCTTTGTCATCTTATCAAGAGGGCGGCAGAGGCGCTTGGCCCATACGGCGTACAGCACGCTGATGATCGTCAGGACGATCAGTCCGATCTCCAGCGTGATCATCATCAGCCGCCTTTCGGAAACGCTGTAGGAAGAGACCGGCACGCTTCTGATCAGCAGCCAGTCGGTCGAATCCATCCGCGAATAGATGATGCGCGTTTCGCCGTTGTTTTCCGTCTCGTGCGAGAAGCTGCCAAAGTCGCTCTCCTGCGGGATCAAATGGAAAAAATCGGCGTAGGTGTCCAGGAGCGCTTCATCCGCGCTGGAGATATACTTGCCGTTTTTGCTCAGGATGGAAAGGTCGCCCTCGCCCGAGATCAGGTGCGCAAAGCGCTGGCGCACGTCCAGCTCGTTTATGGCGATCAGCACGATGATGTTGCGGTCTAAAGCATTGCCGGAATAGGTATAGCGAAGCCGGCCGATCCCGCAGATCCGGTGTCCGGAGGGGTAGTGGATGCTGTCGTGCACGGCGTTGAGGGCCTGTGTGAGGTAATGGATGTCAAAGGAATCAAACCACTGCAGCTTTGAGCTGTTCAGGCTTGCCTTAAAGTTTTCGGCCTGCAAAAGAGGGTGGTCGCTCGGCTCGTCGGTGTAGTGCCATTCCAGAGAGGAGCCGACGAGGGTGTTGTCCTCCTTGAGGAAGAGGATGTCGGTGATATAGGGATACATGAGCAGGACCGATTCGATGGCGCTGTCGAAGTCCCGCTTGGCAAGCGCTTTATCCGCCACGGAAGAGAACTCGCCGAGCAGATAATCGTCCACGGCCTTGCTGGTCTGCACGACGTTCACGGCATTGGAAGCGTCCGTCAGGAGGGACTGCAGGTTCGTCTTTGCGATCTCAAAGGAAGCGGCGGTCTGCTTCTCGTCCAGCGCCATCAGCTCCTGCGTATGAATGCGCGAGACCCACATCGTGGGCAGAATGATGGCGGGGATCAGAAACAGGATCGCCGAAAAGACGATCTTGAACCGGAAAGAATGCAGATAGGTGTTTATTCTGCGCAATGGTGCTTCCTCCACTCCTTGGGCGAGCAATGCGCCTTCTGGCTGAAATAGCGCGTGAAATAGGAAACTGCGGTAAAGCCGCAGCTGTCGGAGACCTGCCGCACGGAAAGGCCGGTGGTTTCGAGCAGCTCGCGCGCTTTTTCCATGCGCAGGATCGTCAGATAATCGGTAAAGGAGAGGCCGGTATTCTTGCGGAAGAGCAGGGAGAAGTATCCCACGCTGAAGTTGCTGCGCTCGGCAAGGTCGCTCAGCTTCACTGCGCGCTGCGTGAAATTGCTGCACAGGTATTCCACGGCGTTGTCGATCTCACGGCTGCAGAGAGAACGGCGTTCGCAGGCAGGCAGCTTGCCATAGAGCAGAGCGGCTGCCGCAGAAGCGCTGCGTGCGCTGCGCTGGGATTGGTACAAGGAGCTGGGCTGCCCGGAGATCACGGACGACGCTTCTTATGCTGAAATCCTCGCCCAGATGGTCGCCAACCATCCCACCACCGAGGACGGCAAGACCGTCTATGCCTTCAGCTACACCGATTCCTTCTCCGAGTGGACCCAGATGCGTGCGGCGTTCACCTATGAATCTCTGGTGAACCCCTGGACGCTCTCCGGCTATCTCTACTCCGAAGGCCTGGACGACAACGTCCTCTACAACGGCTACACCAACACCGAGCGCTCCACCTACTGGCAGGAGATGCGCTTTGCCAACAAGCTCTGGAACATGGGCCTGCTGGATCCTGACTCCTTCACCCAGACCGGCGCCGAGCGCACCGAGAAGATGAACAACGGCCAGTATGCCGGCGCTGCCACCGGCGACGGCAAGGCTTACAACGCCGCTGCCAATCCGGAATCCACCTCTGCCATGATCATCGATCCGACCGAGGCTGAGATGTTCTTCGCCAACAAGATCCACAAGGCTGGCTACTATCCGGATCAGCAGGT
>JAUMYC010000319.1 GCA_030528845.1 Eubacteriales bacterium | reverse complement strand
CCGAGGGGCAGAGCCCCTCGCCGCACCCCCGTCTGCTTCCCCTAAGATGGGATTCTCAAGGGGAGATTCCCCTTGGGCGGGGAGGCCGAGGGGCGGCGCTCCTCGCCGCACCTCCGTCTGCTTCCCCTAAGATGGGATTCTCAAGGGAAGATTCCCCTTGAGCGGGGAGTCCGAGGGGCGGCGCCCCTCGGCGTACCCCGTCCGTTCTCCCAAGACGGGATTCTCAAGGGGAGATTCCCCTTGAGCGGGGAGCCCGAGGGGCAGAACCCCTCGCCGCACCCCCCCCGTCCGCCCCTTAAGTCGGGATTCCCCTTGAGCGGGGAGTCCGAGGGGCAGAGCCCCTCGCCACACCCCCTCAGCGCAGCCCGCCAAGCTCGGCGCAGAATCGCACGAGCTCGGCCCTGTACGCATCGTCCTTGTTCCAGCACACCGCCTCGACGTACTCCGCGGCCGGCACGAGCTTCGCGCCGTCCACCTCGCTCAGGTCCGGCACGATGTCGTTCATGTCAAAATCGAACCGGGCGCCCCAGACCTCCAGATGATAATTGCCCGCGTCCGTGCCGGTCTTTTTCCAGCCGAGTCGCATTTTCTCTTCCGGGATCTCCAGCCCAAGCTCCTCTTTCGTCTCGCGCATGCAGGCCTGTTTCCAGCTCTCGCCCGCGTTCACGCCGCCGCCCGTGATGTCCCACACGCCGGGGGAATGCTTTTTCGTCATCGAGCGCCGCTGCAGGAGAAAGCGCCCGCTGCTGTGACACAAAACGACATGGCAGTGCGCGTAATACTCGTCCGGCGCGAGCTCCTCGTCCTTGTCGATCACCTTGCCGGTGAAATGGCCGTATCGGTCGTATACGTCTATCCGCTCCAATGCAAAGCACCTCCGAATGCGCGAGATTTGCGCAGTTGAATGCGCATCACAGTATAGCATACGCAGCATGATGCGTCAAGAACGCCCTCCGAAACTTCCGCTTCGGAGGGCGTTTGTTGTATTTTTGCGTTACAGCATTTCCTTGAGTTCGGCGATGCGGCTCTCGAGGGAGGCGAGCATGCCCTTGGCGGTCTCCAGCTTAGCCTTTTCGTTTTCGATCAGCTGCGCGGGAGCTTTGGACACGAAGCCCTGGTTGTTGAGCTTGCCCTCGGCGCGCATGATCTCGCCCTCGGCGTTCTTCTTGTCCTTTTCGAGTCGCGCGATCTCCTTCGGGATGTCGACCAGCTCGCCCAGCGGGATGTAGATCTCGCAGCAGGCGGTCACGGCGGAGGCGGACTTGCCCGGCGCGGGCGCGTCGGCGGAGATGAGCTCCAGACCGTTGCCGAACGCGAGGCGGCGGAAGTACGGGTCGGCCGCTTCCAGCACCTCGGCCCAGCCTTCGGTCGGGCGCATGATCAGCCTCGCACGCTTGCCGGGGGCCACGTTCATCTCGGCGCGCATGTTGCGGATGGCGCGCACGACGTCCATCACGCCTTCCATCTTCACGGCGGCGTCGGCAAAGTCGTAGGCCGGGTCTGCCTCGGGCCACTGCGCGGAGATGAGCATGCCCTCGCAGCCGGGCAGGTGGGAATAGATCTCCTCGGTGATGAAGGGCATGTAGGGGTGCAGCAGCTTCATCGTGCCCACCAGCACATGCCAGAGCACCTCGCGGGTGTCGTCGGCGGCCTGCTTGTCCTCGCCGTTGAGGGTCTGCTTGGCCATTTCGATGTACCAGTCGCAGTAGTTGGACCAGATGAAGTCGTACAGCTTCGTCGCTGCAAGGCCGAGGTCCAGATCTTCGAAATTCTGCGTGATGGAGCGCACGGTCTCCTGATATTTGGTCAGGATCCATTTGTCCGCCGCGCTGAGCCTCTCGGCGCAGGGCAGGCCCTTGGGCTCCCAGCCCTCCAGATTCATCAGCACAAAGCGAGCCGCGTTCCAGATCTTGTTGCAGAAATTACGGTAGGATTCGATCTTCTCTTCGGAGATGCGGATATCGCTGCCCGGGGCGACGCCCATCATCAGCGAGAAGCGCAGCGCGTCCGCGCCGAATTTGTCGATGATCTCGATCGGGTCGATGCCGTTGCCCAGAGATTTGGACATCTTGCGGCCCAGCTCGTCGCGCACGAGGCCGTGGATGAGCACGGTGTTAAACGGCGTTTCGCCCATTTCCTCCACGCCGCAGGTGATCATGCGGCTGACCCAGAAGGTGATGATGTCGTAGCCGGTCACCA
>JAUMYC010000318.1 GCA_030528845.1 Eubacteriales bacterium | reverse complement strand
TCCTCGCGAACATAGCCCTCGAAGGTCGCCTCGCGGTCGACCTTCACGCTGCACTCATGCGGATTATAGGTATACTCCAGCAGGCCGGAGAGGTTGGTCTTGACATTGTGCGTATGCACCCAGCTGCCCGCGGCAATCGCCTTGGTCGCATGGCCGATGGGGAACGCATACTTGATCACATTCTCGTTTTCGGCGATGTCGCACAGCGCGAACTTGTGACCCGCGGGCACATCCTCAAGGAGGTCGACGCCCAGGATCTCTTCGCCCTTTTTAAGGGGCTCGAGCGCGACGGCGACATTGTCGCGCTCGGTGATTTTAATAAACTTGCTCATGGCTCAGCCCACAACTTTCGCGATCGCAGCCTTGGCGTCGGCGAGGATGTCGGCCAGATTCGCGGCCACAGCGGCCTCAAAGCCCGGCAGCTCCGCGGTCAGATCGCTGCCCCAGAACGCTTCGTTGACCAGCACGGCATGGGCGATCTCGGCAGCCGGCTTGCCCTTCATATCTGCGAAGAAGTCGAGCACGAACTGGTCGTCGACGATCGGGTACTCGTTGCCCGCCGCGCGCACGCCGGCGAAGGAGCCGTCTTCCTTCTTGCTGCCGCAGTAGAAGGCGATGAACGCGGCCATGGCGAAGGTCAGAATCTTGGGCAGCTCGCCCTTGCGCTTTGCGTACTCCTTGATGGTGGGCAGCACGCGGGCGCGGAACTTGGACTGGCTGTTGAGGGAGATGGAGAGCAGCAGGTGACGGTTGAAGGGATTCTCAAAGCGCTCAAAGATCGCCGCGGCAAACGCCTCCAACTCGTCCTTGGGCAGGTCGAGCGTGGGCATGATCTCGTTAAAGAGCGCCTGGGACATGTACTCGCGGGTGTCCTTGTCCGCCATGCAGTCGCCCACGATCTCGTGGCCGGCCAGATACGCGCCCAGCACCATGGAGGTGTGCGCGCCGTTGAGCATGCGGACCTTGCGCAGCTTGTACGGGGAGACGTCCTGGGTGAAGATGACGTTGCAGCCGGCCTTCTTGAAGGGCAGCTCGTCTTCGATCCACGCCGGGCCTTCGATGACCCACAGGCCGAACGGCTCGGCGGTGTTGAGCATGTTGTCCTTGTAGCCCAGCTCCTCCCAGATCGCCTCGGCCTCGCCGCGCGGATAGCCGGTGACGATGCGGTCAACCAGCGTGGAGCAGAAGACATTCTCCTCAACCAGCCAGGTCTTGAACGCCTCAGACAGGCCCCACTGCTCGGCGGTCTTCATGCAGCACTCCTGCAGGTTGCGGCCGTTGTAGTCAATCAGCTCGCACGGCAGCAGGATAAAACCGGTGCCCTTCGCGCCGCCGAAGGCGGTGAAGCGCTCGTAGAGCAGGCGGGTCATCTTGCCCGGGAAAGAGGCCTGCGGCTTGTCGTCAAACTGATCCTTGCCGGTGTAGACGATGCCCGCCTCGGTGGTGTTGGAGATGACGATGCGCATATCCTTGTTGTGCGCGAGCGCGAGGTAGCCCTCAAAATCCGCATACGGGGACAGCGCGCGCTTGACGCACTGGATGATGCGGGTATCCTTCATCGCCTTGCCGTCCACCTGACCGCGCAGGATCTGGGTGTAGAGGCAGTCCTGCTCAGAGAGCATGCCGATCATGCCGCGCTCGATGGGCTGCACGATGACGACGCCGGCGTCCATGCCGGCCTTTTCGTTGGCCTGATCGATCATCCAATCGCAGAAAGCGCGAAGGAAACCGCCCTCGCCAAACTGAATCACGCGCTCGGTCTTCGGGGCGACGCCACGCGCAGTCTTGAGGGACGCGAGCGTGGAAGCATTGAGCTGAACCATGTGAAAAACCTCCCAATTCTCTATAGCAGCATAGTGCCCGGGATACAACCAGACTGCTTTGACACGCACATTGTGCCTGCTGATAGACAGTTGCACCCATCATTTATTGTTTCTGATAAACAGTATAGCACCGCTTTTGTCCTTCGTCAAGATTCCGGCAAAACCGGTCGGTCAATTTTGTACGGGATGTATAAGTCGTCCGACCACCGTTGAGCGCTTAATCCGGGCAAAAAATCGGCTTTTCTCCCCTGTTTCGCTTGTAAGCCTTACGTATTGGTGGTAAAATAGTAGTAATCATATGAACGAAACAGCCTGTGGCATCAAAACAATTTGTGGGAGGTACCATCCATGAAAAGACGCATCGGCATCCTGACCG
>JAUMYC010000317.1 GCA_030528845.1 Eubacteriales bacterium | reverse complement strand
ACCGACGCGGGCGTGTTTTCCAAGCAGCATGTCGACCCGGGCAGCGAGCTTTTGTGCCGGGCGCTGCCGGACGATCTCTCCGGCGATGTGCTGGATATGGGCTGCGGCTGGGGCGCGATGACGATCATGACCCTCGCCAAGTGCCCGGACGTGCGCATGACCATGGCGGACGTCAATGAGCGCGCGCTTGCGCTGGCGGTGCATAACGTTGAAAAGAACCATATGCAGGCGAAGGCGCTGCTCTCCGACGGCTTTGAACACGTCGAAGGGACGTTTGACGCGGTGATCACCAACCCGCCCATCCGCGCGGGCAAGGCGGTTATCTATCGGATGTTCGAGGATGCGAAGGCGCATCTGCGCGAGGGCGGAAAGCTCTATCTGGTCATCCGCAAACAGCAGGGCGCGCCCAGCGCACTCAAGTTCCTTAAGGAGCTCTACGCCAAGGCGGAAGTGATCGAGCGCGACGGCGGCTACTGGATCATCGCCTGCACGGCGTAAGGACGTCTATCATGAAACTGCGGATTCGTAAGCCCGGCTGCGCCCGGGAATGGGCGGCGCTGATCCTCGGCGCTGCGGTCTATGCGCTGCTTTATGCGCTCGGCTCGCAGATCGATCAGAGCGGAGCGACAAAGGCGGGCGCGACGCTCGTACGCTTTGCGGGCGCGCTGCCGGTTGCGGCGGCTGCGCTGCTGCTGTTTTTCTCGCTGCCCGCGCCCTGCATAAAGGATCGCGCGCCGGAAAAGAAATTCCCGACGGCGCTTGCCTTTGCGGCGATCCTTGCGTGCTATCTGCCCATGTTCCTGACGCATTATCCCGGATCGTTCATGTACGATACGCAGCGTCAGGTGTTCCAGATTGCCAGAAACGAATACGAGATGTTCCATCCGCTGCTGCATACGCTGCTCATCCGGTTCTCGCTCTCGTTTCTCGATGTCCTGGGTTCCTTTGAAAAATGCGCCGCGCTCTACAGCGTGATCCAGATGACGATCGTTTCGCTGTGCTTTGCGCTTTTGTGCGCGAGCGCCGCGCGCTGCGTCTCCCGCCGCGCGGGCTTTGGCTGCGCCGTCTTCTTCGCGCTCTATCCTGCGCATATGGCGTTTGCCGGCAACTGCACCAAGGACGGGCTGTTTGCGGCGTTCTTCGCGCTGTTTCTGGCGCTGTCGATGGAGGATGCGCACTTTGGCGGTCTGCCGCCCGCGCGCCGCCTTGCGCATGTGATATCCGGCGTGCTGGCGTGCCTGATGCGCAACAACATGATCTACGCCGTGATCGCGTGGATGTTCGTGCTCCTGCTCCGGCGCAGGCGGTATCTCCGCCTCGCGGCGTACTGCGCGCTGGTTATCGTGCTTTCCCGCGCGGGCAACGCAGGACTGGCGAAGATGACAAACGCCGCGCCCGGCAGCGCGATTGAGATGTTCTCCGTGCCGATTCAGCAGCTCTCCCGCGCAAGGCTTCTTCGGGAGGATTGCTTTACGGAAAGCGAAAAGGCGCTCATGGACGAGGTCTTCGTCGACGCGCTCTACGGCGAGAGCGACGCGCTGTATGAGCGCTACGAGCCGACGCTGGCCGATCCGGTCAAGAACTATATCGACGAGGAGCTCTTTAAGGCGCGGCTGCCCCAGCTTGCTGCGATGTGGGCGAGCGTGGGCGGCAAGTGTCCGGGCGTGTATCTGGACGCCTTCCTGAATCTGGCGCTTCCTTCGCTCTATCCGTATTCGCATTACAGCGTCGCCCAGCCGTATATCGAAACGGGGCTGCAGCCGGGCGTGGTCACCGCGCCGTTCGGCGCGCCGCCGATGACCTCGCCCTCGCGCTTTGCGGGGCTTCGCGCGTGGCTGTATGACAACATCTTCTCAACCGGCGCGGACCATGTGCCCGTCCTGCGCCTGCTGTTTAATACGGGCGCGGTTTACTGGCTGCTGCTGGCGCTCTTCCTTAAGGAGATGCACCGCGGCGCGTGGCGGCAGATGACGATGCTCGCCCTGCCGCTGCTGCTCTATGCGACGTATCTGCTGGGTCCCGTGATGCAGGGGCGGTATCTGTATCCCTTTATCTGCGTGCTGCCGCTGTTTGTGCTGCGCCCGGCGGCGGATTGTTCCGAGAAAGAAAAGAATCCGTGAGATTCTGAATATATCCCAAGGAGGATGACCGACATGGTTTTTGACAAGGCGTATTTCGATGCGGGCGTAAAGCGCATCGGTACGGAC
>JAUMYC010000316.1 GCA_030528845.1 Eubacteriales bacterium | reverse complement strand
ATGGCGACCCCGGCGTACTGCAGACCCTCGAGCAGTGTGAGTGGTGCGGTAAGCGACGTATGAAGCTGACAACGGATCCCACGACAAGGGAATTCATCGCCACGTATTACGGCAACCGATACTCTTCCGCAGGCCTCTCCCCGAAAAAAATCCCTCCGCGCTGGTCTCTTCCGTCCCGCGTGAAGAAGATAGGGGACAACGTCAGGGGGTATCGTTCACAGTACGTATTGGTCGATGATCCTGCATGGGTCGCATCCTCGTCCAAATCGGAGAAAAATGTCGAAAAGAAAGACGATTCCGGCGGTATTGGCGATGGATGCTAACCTTGCGAAAGTAAAGGAATCTCTTGACAAAATTATCCTTTCAACCGGCTTCACCAAAGACAATGCCATCCGCGAAGCCTGCGAGGATGAATATACGAAGCGTGCGCTGATCATGCAGGCTGACCCGACCATCACCTTCGGGTTCAACCTGAAGAAGATCGACAAACAGGTGAGCGTGCCGCCGCGCAAGACGCACACGGATCTGCTCACGCTTTGCGATTATATGCGCAAGCAGAAGAATATCTCCGACTGGCACATTGCCAGCGCACAGGAGTACATCCAAAGCCAGCCGATGAAACTGCAGGAATTTGCGCGATACTACATTGCAAAAGCACTCGTCCTTGGCGCAGCCAGCAGGATCATCAATACGGCGGTCGGCGAAGATGTGATCAAAAATTTCGGCTGCATGACCGGCTATGAGTACACCGACCCATCGGCAACGATCGACGGCAGAGAATTTTTCGTCTCTGAAATGCTCGGCGGGATCCGCTGCCTTGCGTTCATCTCCCCGAAAGGGGTCGAGCTATATACCCGCGCCGGGAACCGGATCAAGGGGTACAGAGAGGTCGAACGAGAACTGTCCGAGCTCTGTGCGCTCGGCGCACGCTTTCGGCTGGAAGGCGAACTGCTGCCCCCGGTCACAGAAAACCTTTTTGAAAGCGGTTGGCACGGGCCGACGGCGGCAAGCACACAGACGGACGAGGAGAAGCAGGAGGCTGTCTATCATGTCCTGGATATCGTATCAGACGCCATCGACAAGCAGCCGTATCGATACCGCCAATCCACTCTTAGGAATATCATACGTCAGAGTGCGCACGTCGTCATCGACCCGCCGCTGTATTTCGGCAGCGACGAATCGGTCATACAACCGATGTTCGAAAAGGTGATCGCCGCGGGCCGTCCGGGTCTCAATGTCCATCTCGCGGACGAGCCGTATCACTACCGCCGTACAAGCACGATGATCAAATATTCCCGCATTCCTCCCGTCGCAGTCGGCGGGAAGAAACGGCAGGATCAGTTACAGTATAATGGAAGAGAAGGCGAGGAAAAGCATGAAGAAGACCTACACAGTCCTCTATGAAAGCGGTTATGATGTAACCACCGGCCATTCGTCTTACAGCGCCGCCAAAGTCTTGAGGCACGAAAAGGAAGCGTTCGCATTCGTCAAGGACGAGAAGAATATCCGTCAGTACGGCGAAATGTCGCTGGAAAAACGTGAGTCAGGTCACACTTTTACGTGGGATTTTGTGCGCGAAGAATGGGTGTCCTAACGCACCGGAAAGGATGATACATATGGAATGCCGTACCACGGAGCTCAGCCAGTACAGGAAAATCCTAATTAAATATGCAGATGACAGTATACCGCGCGTGGAGATCAATCCGAAAGGAAACTGGATCGACCTCCGAGCCGCCGCCGATGTCCATCTGCACCGCGGAGAATTTGCGATCATCCCGCTGGGCGTATTTATGAAGTTGCCAGAGGGATACGAGGCGCATCTCGCGCCCCGTTCCTCCACGTTCAAAAACTGGGGAATCCTGCAGGTCAACGGCGTCGGCGTGATCGACGAGAGCTACTGCGGGGAAAACGACGAATGGCGCATGCCCGTATTCGCGTCCCGCTCCACCGAGATCAAAAAGGGCGACAGGATCTGCCAGTTCCGCATCATGAAAAAAATGCCGACCGTCGATTTTGAGGAAGTCGAGCATATGGTCGATGAAGACCGCGGCGGGTTCGGCTCCACCGGCATCGCGTAAGGAGGTTCGTAAATGCCAGAACACGATATGGATCCGTGTATTGATTGCAGTTGGGCAGACAGCTGCGACGGTTGGGAAGCTCAGTTCTGCTGTGCCCGATGCCTCTTCCTGTTCGACGACCCTGATTGCGAGAACTGC
>JAUMYC010000315.1 GCA_030528845.1 Eubacteriales bacterium | reverse complement strand
TGACTGCCGCCGATGATGATGGCGGAGCGGATGCGCTGGGTGGAACGGCCCAGGCGCTTGAAATACTCCGTGAGGGTGGCCAGCTCGGAAAGGACGAACAGGCGGTCGTCGGCCTGAGGCATGAATTTGCCGTCCGGGATGATGACCTCGCCGTCTCTCTCCGCAGCGATATACAGAACGCCGGGGTTCTTGGAGCGGAAATCGACCAGCGTGCGCCCGATGATCGGGTCGCCCTGCTTGACGCGGAATTCGACCATCTCCACGCGGCCGCGCGCAAAGGCTTCGATATCCACCGCGAAGGGGTAGCGCAGCAGGCGGCTGATCTCATATGCGGCGACGTTTTCCGGATTGATGACGTAGTCGATGGAGAGCCTGTCCATGAGCAGGTTCATGCTCTGCGTATGCTCGGGGTTGCGGATGCGCGCGATGGTATACTTCGCACCCAGCTGCTTCGCGGCCAGACAGCATACCATGTTCGTCTCGTCGTTGGTCGTCACGGCGATGACCATGTCTGCCGTGTCCGCTCCCGCGTTGAGCAGCGTTTCGACGTTTGCGCCGTTGCCGCGCACGCTCATGACGTCCAGCGTCTCTACCGCCTTGGTGAGGTTGTCTTTATTGTTGTCGACGACCGTGACGTCGTGATTCTCCTGAGAAAGGTACTGCGCAAGGGTATAACCGACCTTGCCGTCGCCGACGATAATAATATTCATAGATAAAGCCAAACTCCTTTTTTACCTGTGTTTTTCCTCCCGCTGCGCTCAAAAGGCGAGGGGAGGCGGCGTCTGCTCGTCCGAATAGGCGTAAAAGAGCTCGCTCACGCCTTCATCCTCAAACACGAGCAGCTGTTCATCCAGCCAGGGCGCGAGCTGCCTCTCCCTGAGCGATTCGATCGGGATCCATTCGTGCCAGCCCTCGTCGCATTCCCTGTGCAGTTCGCCTTGATAGCGCTCTGTGATATAGCAGGCGATGATGGAGCGCGCGTGGGTCTCGGTGTGCTCCCAATGCACGATGCCCGCCAGCTTCGGCGCGGCGATCTCCAGCCCGGTCTCCTCGCGCACCTCGCGCACCACGCTCTGCGCAAAGCTCTCGTTGTTTTCGACATGACCGCCCGGAAACGCGACGCCCTGCCAGGACTTCTTTTTCCTGTGCTGCACAAGGACCAGTCCGTTCGGCCTGTCCACGATCATGCAGATGTTCATCAGCTCGCAGCTATAGCGTATGGCCATGGTTCAGCTCTCCCTTTTCAGCTCGTCCAGAGCGTAGCCTTCCTTCAGGCTCTTTCCGTGCTGCCTGTCCAGGTTTTCCTGATGCTTTTCCAGATACATGCGGTGCATCTCCTCCGGCGTCATGCCGGCGTCCAGACACATGCTGACAAAGAAATGCAGGATATCGACCAGCTCTTCCTTGACCAGCCTCTCGTCGATCTCCTTGGGGTTCTTCCACCACTTGAAGTTGACCTCGTCCAAAAGCTCGGCCAGTTCCGAAAGCATCGCCAGCGTCAGCTTTTGGATCCACTCGCCGGAAGAGAAGGAGAGGCTGCGTTTTTCGCGGATCTCCCGGTTCAGCTCCGCCTGCAGGCGGAAGATGTCGTCCAGTTTATCCATTTTTTTCATTTCCCCTTTGCATATCTTAGGCAAGCAGCGCAAGGAAGACGAGCGCCAGCAGCAGCGCGCCGCCCATGCACACGCTGAGAATGCGCAGCGCTCTGGCGATATCCTCCACCTGCACGGGATTGGTCGGGTCGCCGATGAAGCGGCGATGAATGACGACGCCCTTGATGCGCACGTCGCCGCCCAGCTGGATGCCCAGCGCGCCGGAAAGCGCGGCTGCGGCCCAGCCGCCGTTGGGGCTGATGTGCGCCTTGTGGTCACGGTCCATCACGCGGATCGCGCGGCGGAAATCCATGCGCAGGATCGCGCTGGAAATGACCACGCCCCAGCCTGCCATCCATGCGGGGAGAAAGCCGGCTGCGTCGGACAGCTTGGCGCTGAAGCGGCCGATATCGATATTATTGCGCGTGCGGTTGCCGATGCGCCTGTCCAGCGCGTCGATGCTGATCCAGAGCATGGCCGCAGGCGCGCCCAGCCCGACCAGAGAAAACAGGCTGATCCAGAACAGGGGAGCGATGCACGCGTCGCACAGGCTATGTCCCATATACAGAACCGTCGCCGTGATCGACTCATGCTCGGAGATGCGCTCGGTGTCGCTGTTTACATAGCG
>JAUMYC010000314.1 GCA_030528845.1 Eubacteriales bacterium | reverse complement strand
AAGTCGCTGAACAGGCAGGTTTCATTCACCGTGCCGCCCTGATAGATTTTGACGATGTTTCTCAGTTCAAGCATGGCGTCTCACCTTCTTTCGGTTGTGTCCGCCGACGACAATGATGATCAGCAGGAGCACGGCGGTGACGAGCTTGAGATCAAACGGGGAGAGACCCATGTCAAGCGCCAGCGCGACGCAGCCCTTGTAGAGGATGGAGCCCAGCACCACGGCGGTCGTCGCGCCAAGGAAGCGCAGGCCGCGCACCAGCTGCGTGCCCACGATGACCGAGGCGACGGCCAGCACCAGCGTGCCCGTGCCCATGGAGATATCGAAGTAGCGCTGATACTGGCACATGATGCAGCCGGAGAGCGCGACCAGGGAATTGGCGATGCACAGACCGAGGATCTTGACCTTGCCGCTGTCCTTGGCGAGCGTGGCGACGAGCGTCGGGTTGTCGCCCGTGGCGCGCAGCAGGAAGCCGGAGCGCGTGGCGAGGTAGGCGTCCATGATCAGCTTGACCATAAGGGTGATCAGCGCGAGGATGATCACCGGCGCGTAGGGCTGGATATCCGCGGGCAGGGAAGAGATGAACGGGTTTTTGAAGATCGTATTGAAAGTGAAGAGCTGTACGTTGGCGCGTCCGGCGATGTGCAGATTCACGGAGTACAGCGCGGTCATCACGATGATGCCCGAGAGCAGGTCGCGCACCTTGAAGCGGACGTGGATGACGCCGGTGAGCGTGCCGGCCAGCGCGCCTGCGATCATGGAGACCGGCAGCGTCAGCAGCGGCGGCAGACCGCCCGCGATCATCAGCGCGGTGACGGCGGCGCCCAGCGGGAAGGACGAATCGACGGACATATCCGGAAAATCGAGAATCTTGAACGTGATATACACGCCCAGAGCGAGGATGGCGTAGATCAGTCCCTGCTCAAGGACGCTCAGAAGTAGGGCCATGGGATACCTCCGTCGATATGCTTAAAATAGGAAGGAAGCAGGGGAGCGGTGCGCTCGCCCTGCGTGAGTGTTGATGAAGTGTTTACTTGGCTTCGATCGCGCGGGCGGCGAGCTCGGCGGGCAGCTCAACGCCGAACTGCTTCATGACATTGCTGTTGACGTACAGGCCCGGCTCGGTGATGATCTCATACGGGATCTCGCCGGCCTTCGCTTCGCCCTTGAGGACCTTGGCGGCCATCAGGCCGGTCTGGCGGCCCAGCGCGATATAGTCAAGGCCTTCAGCGGCGATGCAGCCCAGCTTGACCTGCTCGATCTCGGAGCCGAAGACCGGCTTACGCGCGGCGTTGGCCTTGTCAAGCATCAGCGGGAGGGCGGAGACGACGGTGTTGTCGGTCAGGTTGGTCAGGCAGTCCACCTTGGAGAGCATCGCATCAAGCGCCAGCGGGATGTCGGCGATGGTGCTGATGCCGGATTCGACGATTTCAAAGCCGTACTGCGGCGCGAGCTGCTTGTAGATCTCGATGGCGGAGATGGAATTGACCTCGCTGGTGGTGTAGAGGATGCCGATTTTCTTCGCATCGGGGAGCATGGCGCGGATGGTCTTGAGCTGCGCCTCGATGGGCAGCGCGTCGGAGGTGCCGGTCACGTCGCCTGCGGCGGCGCCGTCGGCAGAGGCGAAGCCTGCGGCGATGGGATCGGTGACGGCGGTGAAGATCGTGGGGACGCGGCCGGAAGCGGCGTTGACGCAGGCCTGCGCCATCGGGGTGGCGATGCCGACCATCATGTCAACGCCGGAGGAGGCGAACTGCGCGGCGATCTGCTGGGCGATGCCCATGTCGGCCTGCGCGTTCTGGAAGTCGACCTTCAGGTTTTCGCCTTCGACGATGCCGGCCTCGGCGAGGCCCTGCAGGAAGCCCTGATAGCAGTTATCCAGAGAGCCGTGCTGAGCGAACTGGCCAACGCCGATTTTGTAGGTTTCGGCGAAAGAAACGGCGGCGGTGAGGATGAGGGCGATGGCGATGATGATGGACATGATGCGCTTCATAGTGTGTTCCTCCTGATTTTTGTTTTTTGATGGTCGTGGGGGAAATCGGAGCGTTGTCGTGGGAAGCGCCGTCGTGTCCAGCTGAAAAAGAAAACGCCCCATATCTCTTGATAGAGATATGAGGCGGAAAATACTCTTCCGTGGTGCCACTCATATTGACCGGAAAACCGGCCCGCTTACCCCGTACCAACATACGGTGCAGCCTGATAACGGGTCTGCGTCCCGTCCCTC
>JAUMYC010000092.1 GCA_030528845.1 Eubacteriales bacterium | reverse complement strand
AGATCACACCTCCAAGTGGATCCCCTAAAAACCCCTTTTATCGCAAGTCGAACGCGTCCCCTTTTTTACAAGGGGGACGCGTTCGGCTGTTGTTTTTTGTGAAAAAAATAGGCCGCCCGGCGCGCTCAGAGCTTGAGCTGCGCGAGGATGGCCTCGAAGGTGGCGGGGGAGATGTCGTGTTCGATCTTGCAGGCGTCGTTTTTCGCGTCCTCTTCGTTCACGCCGATCTGTATCAGAAAGCGCGAGATGACCTTGTGCCGGTTGAGCACCTTCTGCGCGATGCGCTGGCCCTCGTCCGTCAGGGTGATGAGGTTGTCCTTATCCATGAGGATCAGCCCGTTTTCGCGCAGCTTTTTCATCGCAAAGCTGACCGAGGGCTTGGTCACGTTCATTTCGGCGGCGATATCGACGGAGCGCACCTCGCCCCGGCGCTCATAGAGCATCAGGATCGTCTCGAGATAATCCTCTGCTGATTCTCGGATGCGCATGCTCGGCCTCCTTTCCGCGCGTTTTGTTCATCTTAGCATATTTTGCGCCCCTTTTCAAGCGAACGGGCCGCCGCGCTCTTGACAAGCGCGGCGCGGGCGGTGAATAATACTGGCAGGAGAAGAACGAAACTGCCAAAGGAGGCGCGGGGCATGGACGGACGCGCAAGGTGGATCTGGGCCGATGCGGCGCAGGAATGGGACCAGTACGCGGAGTTTATCGACGAATTCGACTGGAACGGCGAGGAGCTCACGCTGCAGATCAGCGCCGATTCCAACTACGCCGCTTACTGCAACGGGCGGCCGGTCTATTCCGGCCAATATGCGGATTTTCCGTATGACAAGGTATACGACGAGATCGACCTGCGCCCGTTTGCGCAGAGGGGCGCCAACCGGCTCGCCGTCGTCGTGTGGTATTACGGCATGGGAAACATGGGCTATTACCCGGCGCAGGGGGCGCTGTGCTATGCCGTGCACAGGGGAGGCGAGCTTGCGTGCGCCTCGGGTGAGAACACGCTCTCGCGCCTGAGCCCCGCCTACACGCAGGGGCTGCGCAAGGTCATCACGGGGCAGCTGGGCTACAGCTTCCGCTATGACCTGACAAAGGAGGACGGTTTTCCCGCGCAGGACGCGCCGTCCTTTGCGCCGAGCAGGCTGATCGACAAGCCGGCCTGCGCGCGTATTCGCCCGCAGAAGAGATGCGTCATCGGCGAGGCGGCGCCCGCGCGCTGCATAAGCAGCGAGGAGGACAGGCATTTTCTCTTTGATCTGGGGCAGGAGAGCGTGGGCTATCTGTGCGTGGAGATCGATTCGGACGCCGAGCAGGAGCTGCTCATCGCCTACGGCGAGCACCTCGCGGACGGCGGCGTGCGCAGGCTCGTCGGCGGGCGGGATTTCAGCGTGCAGCTGCGCCTGAGAAAGGGGCGCAATGCCTATGTCAACCCCTTCCGCAGGCTTGGGCTGCGCTATATCGAGGTCTTTTGCGAAGCGCCCGTGCGCATAGAAAAAATGACCGTGCTGCCGGTGGAATATCCCGTGCGGGAGGCGGGCGGCAGGCCGGAAATGAACGACATGCAGAAGCGCATTTACGATGTGTGCCTGCGCACGCTGCGCCTTTGCATGCACGAGCATTACGAGGACACGCCCTGGCGCGAGCAGGCGCTCTACGCCATGGACAGCCGCAACCAGATGCTCTGCGGCTACTACGCCTTCCGTGAATTCGAATTTGCGCGCGCGAATCTGCTGCTCATGAGCAAGGACGAGCGCGCGGACGGGCTGCTGTCCATCTGCACGCCCTCCGCCAACGACCTGACCATCCCCTCGTTCTCGCTGCATTATTTCACCGAGGTCTGGGAATACACGCATTTTTCGGGCGACCTTACCCTTGCCCGGGAGGTCTTCCCCAAGCTCGGGCGGATCATGCAGGCCTTTGTTTCCCGGCTCTCGGGCGGGCTGGTCCCCATTTTCGAAGGGAAGACCCATTGGAATTTCTATGAATGGTCGGAAGGGCTCAGCGGCGCGCTGAACGCGGCGGAGGAAGGCGGGCGCTTCGATGCGGCGCTGAACTGCCTGCTGTCGCTTGCGCTGCGCATGATGGGCAGCATCGCGCGCGCCATCGGCGAGGCGGATGTATACAGCGCCTTGGCCGGGGAAGTCGCCTGCGCCGTCCGTGCGCGCTTTTATGACGAAAACACCGGCCTGTTTGTCAACAGCACCGCCGACGAAACGCCCAGCGAGCTGGTCAACGCGCTGGCCGTGCTCTGCGGCGCGGCGCAGGGGGAGGAAGCGCTTCGCATCGCGCGGCGGCTCGCGCAGGAGGACAACGGTCTGACCGGCGCGACGCTGAGCATGCTCTGCTTCAAGTACGACGCGCTGCTGCTGGCCGACCGCGAACGATACCGGCCGTATATTCTGGAAGATATCGCCCGGCGCTACGGAAAAATGCTGGACGCGGGCGCGACGACCTTCTGGGAGACGGAAAAGGGCGAGGCCGATTTTGATGACGCGGGCAGCCTCTGCCACGGCTGGAGCGCCATGCCGGTCTATTACTATCACACGCTGCCGGAGGGAAAATGAGCATGAAGAGCATTTTGATCAAGGACACCACGAGAGAGGAGCGCGAGGCCATCGTGGCGGAGGCGCTGGGCAATATCGAGGCGAACTGCGACGAAGCCCCCGCGGGCCTCGCGGAAATGTATCAGGAATACATCGACGGGCTGAAGGAGCTGCGCGAGGTGAACATGGAGTTCAACGCCCGCTATGTGCGCGCGGACCTGCGCCCGCCGCGCGCCGGCTGCGGCATGGGCTGAAAACTGCGCACGCCCAAAAACAGCGAAACCGACCTGTGGGTGCGATCATAGGTCGGTTTTTTTACGGTGCGCAGGAGGCTCCCTTGTGTAAAGGGAGCTGTCGGCGAAGCCAACGGAGGGATTGCCAACCCCTCCGCCCCTGCGGGGCACCTCCCCTTACACAGGGGAGGCTTTGGTGCGGTGCTAAATCGAATAACCTTTACAAGAACACTCCCGGCAGATCATCCTGCCGGGAGTGCAGCTGTTTTAGGACGCCCCGTCCTTCTCGGGCGCGGGTCGTTTTTTGGCGTATTGCGTCAATTTTCGATCTTCAGGCTGAAAAAGCGGCAGAGGCCCTCGCAGGCGGTGAGCCCGGCGTGGAAGCGCTCGGGCAGGAGCGGGCAGGGCAGGTCGAATTCCACCCCGGCGCAGTGCACCTTGAGCAGCTTTTCGTGAAATTCCACGCGCAGCAGGTGCCGTTCGCCCGCGGCGACGGGATAGCGGCATTTGATCTGCGCGCTTGCCTTCTGCACGCCGTCGTTCACCACGATGTGCCACACGTTGCAGCCGTTTTTGTAGAGCACGACTTCCATATGCGTGCCGTATTGGAAATCGCCGTTTTCGAGCGTCTTGAGGTCGTCGCACAGCACGATCAAAGGAGCGCCGCTGCCCTCGAAGGAGCACACGGTCTCGATCGCGCTGCCCGCGCCGAGCTGCTCTTTTGTGACCATGCTGATGTAATCCTGCTCGCTTTCGTCGTTTGCGATGCAGTCGGCCTCCTGCACAAAGGGCCTGCGGTAGGGAGTCTTGAACGATGCGGCGTAGAGGAAGTCTTCGCTGCTCCAGCCGCCCGGGATAAATTGCAGTTCTTTCATTTATAACACGCTCCTTTTTCACAGTTCCACGCCGAATTTTTCCGCCCAGCGCTTTGCCTCGTCGATCGTTTGGAAATGCCTATCTCCGACGTAGACCTGCCCCGGGTCCTTGATGACGGGGTTGAGCGCGCCCTCTTTCGTCAGCGCGCAGGAGAGCAGCTTTTTGCCGCCCGCGAGGATGCGGCCGAGCAGCTCCGTCCAGTCCATGGAGGCGGCGGGGCCGTCGCCCGGCACCCATTGGATCGCCTTGACGTCTTCCATTTCCAGAAGCATGTCCAGATGGGGGAGCTCGCCCGTGCCGTCGAGGTGGTAGAGCGCCCTCGAGAGGCGCCCGGCGCTGCTGCTCAGCTCCGGCGCGACGAAGGTCTCGAACATCTTCGGGCTGATCATATAGGAGAAATCGCTCTGCAGGATGTAGCCCGGCTCCTCGCCGTAGAGGTTGAACCACTGCGTGTGGCCCATGGCCTCGCTGCCGATGGTGCGGTTGATCAGATCGTAGCATTTGAACCACTCGCGCTGGAGCTCTCCGACGCAGCGGAGGACCTCCTCCGGCTCGTCGTAGAGATCCATCAGCAGATTTTCCGTGCCGCGGAAGGAGGCCAGAATGTCCAATATGCCGCCGAGATCCGCCATGCCCAGCACGACCGCGCCGCGCCATTTTTCCATGCCGGCTTCGTAGACGCCGAGCACCCTGCGCAGGCGGGGGTCGTGTTCGTTCAGCTCAAAGTGCATCTCGCGCAGCGGCATGTTCTCGCGCGGGGGCGCGAACCAGACGGTCTCCCTGCGCCCGATCGGCCTGCAGCCCAGAAACGCCGCCAGCACCCCGGGGCCGAACGCGTCGAAATTCACCCACGGGTAGGCCTCGCCGAGCCAGCGCATGGACGAAAATCTTCGGTCGAGCGCTGCGATGAACTCGTCCGGCCGGATGCTCTCGTCCCATGCGGTCGCAAAGCGCAGCGCGGGGCCGGGGGTTTCCTCGGGCCGGGAGAGCACCGCGCCTGCGATGGGCCTGCCCAGCTCGCCGTTCCACCACTTGCGATAGGTGCTGCGCAGTTTATGGTAATCCTCTGTCGTAAAGGCAACGCTGCGGGCAAATCCGTCCTGCATAAGAGCCGTCCTCCTTGCCGTAAGGTTCGTTTGTACTAATTTAACATCGTGCGGCTGCGCTGTCAAGGAGGCCGTCCTTGCCCTGTCCGGCGGAATCGGGTACAATAAGCGGGTGCAAAGGAGTGATCTGTGTGAAGACGTGGCTGTTTGATTTTGACGGCACGCTGGTGGATTCCATGCCGACGTATGTCGGTGTGATGCTGCGCATTCTGGACGAACACGGCGTTTCCTACGGCGAGGATATCGTGAAGATCATCACGCCGCTGGGGTATAAGGGCACGGCGGAGTATTTCGTGCGCCTCGGCATGCGGCGGAGCGTGGAGGAGATCGTGGCGCAGATGACGGAATACGCCGCCTATGAATATGCGCACCGCGTGCAGGCGAAGAGGAACGTGGCGGAGGCGCTGCGGCAGCTGAAGGAGCGGGGCGACGGGCTGCACGTGCTCACCGCGAGCCCGCACAGCATGCTCGACCCCTGCCTGAAAAGGCTCGGGCTGTTCGAGCTGTTTGGCTGCGTCTGGTCGTGCGAGGACTTCGGCACGACCAAATCCGACCCGGAGATCTACCGCATGGCGGCGGAGCGGCTCGGCCGGCCCATAGGAGACATCTGGTTTTTGGACGACAATTACAACGCGGACAAAACGGCAAAGCAGGCGGGGATGAAGGTCTGCGGGGTGTACGATGCTTCCTCGGCGGAATATGAAGGAGAGATCCGCGCGCTCGCCGATGCGTATATTTATGATTTTTCCGAGCTTCTCGCGCTTTGAGCGAGGAGGGGCGGCGCTTTTCGGGCGCCGCCCTTTGTGTTTTTGGAAAGGCACGATCCAATCTTGACGGAAATGGGGCGGGAGTGGTATCCTTTTGTATAAAATTCAGGAAATTCGGGATAAGGGGGCTGGAATGGGATGATCTTTGCCGAAAAGTGGATGCTGCTCAAGGACGGAAGGGAGCTTTTGCTGCGCGCGCCGGAGAAGGCGGACGCCGCGGCGATGCTGGACGGGCTGAAGGTGACGGCTGCGGAGACGGATTTCATTCTGCGCTGCCCCGAGGAAGTCACGATGACGATCGAAGACGAGGAGCGCTTTATCGAGCGGCTGAACGCCTCGCCGTGGGACTGCATGATCCTCGCCTTTGTGGACGGGAAATACGCGGGCAATCTGCATATCGGTTCGAGCGGGAGGATCAAGACCGGCCATTTCGGCACTGTCGGCGTCGCCCTTGCAAAGGAATTCTGGGGCCTGGGCGTCGGGGGCATTTTGATGCGCGAGTCGATCGAGATCGGCCGGGAGATGGGCCTGCATCACATCGAGCTGGAAGTGTTCGAGCCCAACGAGCGCGCCATCGGCCTGTATAAAAAGGTCGGCTTCGAGACCGTGGGGAAAAGGCCGTATTTTGCAAAGAACAAGGACGGCAGCTTTATGGATCTGCTGATCATGCAGCGTCTGCTCTGACGCACGGGAGGGAGAAAAAAATGATCGAATTCAGCGTGTTCCCGGGCGGGAAGAAGCGCATCGTGACCTTCAGCTATGACGACGGCCCCGCGCAGGACAGGCGGCTGGTCGAGCTGTTCAACAAATACGGCGTGAAGGGCACGTTCCATCTCAACGGGCAGGATCACATCGGCATCGACGAGGAGCGCAGGCAGGAGCTGCGCGCGCTGTACGCCGGGCATGAGATCGCCTGTCATACGCTGCAGCACGGCTATATGGAGCGGATGCCGGGCGTTTCGCTGGTGCATGAAACGATGCAGGACAGGCTTGCGCTGGAAAAAACAGCGGGCTATCCGGTCGTGGGCATGTCTTATCCCTGCGGCTCGGTGAACGAGCTGACGCTCAAGGCGCTGGAGGTGTGCGGCGTCGCCTATTGCCGCACCACCAATGCGGACCACCGCATGCACCTGCCCAAGGAGCCGCTTTTGTGGGACCCGACCTGCCACCACAAGGACGCGATGCCGCTGGCCGAACGATTCATGGAGATGCTGGAGAGCTACTGGTGCGGCCCGCTTCTGTATATCTGGGGCCACAGCCATGAATTCAAAACGGAAGAGGACTGGCAGCATATGGAGCGGCTGGTGCAGATGCTGGCCGGAGACGGGCGCATCTGGTATGCCACGAATATCGAGATCTGTGATTATATGACGGCGCAGCGGCTTCTGCGCGTCTCGGCGGATGAAAAAATGCTGACGAACCCGACGGCGACGGACGTCTGGGTGGAAAAAGACAAAAGGGAGATCGTACATATCCCCGCGGGGAAGACGGTGTTCCTGCCGTGAGCGGGAAGGTCGTCGTCTCCTTCAGCGGCAGGCCGGACGGGAACTGCGCGGGCATCGGGGAATATGCGGCGCGGCTGCTGCGGGGCGAGCATGTGCGCTTTGCGGAGCTTCAGGCCGAGCCCTGCGGGGGCTGCAACTGCGAATGCCTGCGCGGCGGGGAATGCCCGAAGCAGGACGGCGTGTCCGCGCTGTACGAAAAGCTCAGCCGTGCGCAGGAATGCGCGTTCGTTCTGCCCAATTACGCCGATTTCCCCTGCGCGCATTATTTCATCTTCAGCGAGCGGGGCACGGGCTTTTTCGCGGGCAGCGAAGAGCGGCTGGCGAAGTACATGGCCGTGCCGAAAAAGGCGATCGTGATCTCCGGCGGAGAAGAGGAAAACTTCCGCAGGGCGCTCGCGTATCAGGCGGACAGGATGGAGCTGTTGTTTCTGCGCGCGAAGGATTTCGGGCAGAAGAGCGCGGACGGCCGCCTTGCGCAGGACGAGCGCGTGCGCGCGCTGGTGCGCCTATTTTTGCAGGGGAGCGTCTGAAAGGGAGCAAAGGAGAGGAAGGGGCGGGAAGGATGCGGCTGAGAAGACTGCAGGTGGACGACTATCCGGCGCTGCGGCCGATCTACATGAACCCGAACGTGGGCTATCCCGCCGCGATCGGCGCGATCGAGGACGATCAGACCATGATGCGCCTGGCCGCCGCGCTGATCCACGCGGGGAACTGCGCCATGGAAGAGGACGGGCAGGTCGTGGGCGTGATCGGCCACGGAGCGGCGCAGATGGCTGAGGAGGGCGAAGTCGCCGCGGTGATCGGCTATGTGGTGCGCGAGGATTGCTGGGGCCGGGGCTACTGCACGCAGGCGGTGATCGAGTACAGCGACATGCTGCTGCAGGTCGGATACGACGCCGTGTATGCCGACTGCTTCACCGACAACCCCGCCAGCGCGCGCGTGCTGGAAAAGGCCGGGTTTGCACATCGCTATGATTTTGTGAGACAATTTCCATGCTTTGCGGAGCCGAAGCAGCTGCACCTGTACAAAAAGACGGCTGCGCCGGCGCGGGAGGAACAATGACGAACGAAGAGATTTGGCGCGTCGCGCTGGAGCAATCGGCGAGGGACTGCGGCTGCGCGCCGGAGGATTTCCTCGCGCGGGAGAACAGGATCGTGCTCTCGCAGAAATGGGAAGGGGCGCGCTCGTATCTGCCGCTGCCGTTTGCGTGTGATCTGGTGTCCTACGGCGGCAATATCGTGGCGCAGGTCAGCCCGGAGCTGCGGGATACCGTGGAATGGTATATCGGGAAATACGCCGCCGTGCATTGCTTTGAGACGCCGAACGTGATCGCCCTGAACGAAAGGCTGGCGCGCTTTGGCTGCAAGGTGTGCTTCATGGCGGAATACTTCCTGCCGGATGCCGACGCGCTGCGGCCGCTGCCCTGTCCCTTCGAGCTTCGGCTTTTGCAGCCGGAGGAATTTGCGCCGTATTATACGGAGCAGTGGAGCAACGCGCTGAGCCGGAGCCGCAGGCATCTGGACGTGCTGGCCGTGGGCGCGTTCGACGGAGAAACGCTGGTCGGGCTCGCGGGCTGCTCGGCGGACTGCGAGACGATGGTGCAGATCGGCGTGGATGTTCTGCCGGAGTACAGGCGGCGGGGCGTCGCCTCGGCCGTGACGAGCGCGCTGGCGGCAGAGGCGCTGAAGCGGGGAAAGGTCCCCTTTTACTGCGCGGCGTGGTCGAACGTGGGCTCGGTGCGCAATGCGATCCGGGCCGGGTTCCGGCCTGCGTGGGTCGAGCTCACGGCGCGCGAGAGCGCGTTCGTGGACGCGATGAACGCATGAAGTTCTGCGTGATAGGATACGGTTGAACCGACGAGCAAAATTGAGCAACCGGTTTGCGCCGTGCCAAAGCCTCCCCTGTGTAAGGGGAGGTGCCCCGCAGGGGCGGAGGGACTGTCAATCCCTCAGTCAGCTTCGCTGACAGCTCCCTTTACACAAGGGAGCCTTATTTCAGAACCCCGCAGACTTGTCGGGAATCCTGCATATAAAACGGCTCGTATCTTTGCGATACGAGCCGTTGGCTGTTTTACGGAACCTGCCAAATGCAGCCTCTTTTTTATGCGGGTGTGGTTCAGCAGTTTTCGATGGCGGAGCGGAAGATGGCCTCGATCTCCTCGGCGGGCTTGCCAAGCTGCTCCGCGGCGACGTCCTGAATGCTGCGGCCATCGTGCAGGGCGGTCTTGACGATCTTCGTGGCTGCTTCATAGCCGATGACCGGGCAGAGCGCGGTGGCCACGGCGGTGGAATCCATCAGGTTGCGCATGCAGCCCTCGCGGTCGGCCTCGATGCCCTCGATGCAGTATTCCTCGAAGACCACGCTCACGCGGCGCAGCAGGTTGATGGATTCGAACAGGCTGTGCAGCAGGATGGGCTCGAAGGCGTTGAGCTCGAGCTGGCCGGCCTCCGCGGCCATGCAGATGGTCATGTCGTTGCCCGCGATGCGGAAGGCCACCTGCGAGACGACCTCGGGCATGACGGGGTTGATCTTGCCGGGCATGATGGAGGAGCCGTGCTGGCGGGCGGGCAG
>JAUMYC010000313.1 GCA_030528845.1 Eubacteriales bacterium | reverse complement strand
TTCATCGCCGGCCGCGATTCCACGCAGGAGGAGTACTTCCATACCGTCAACGCCCTGCATTCCGCCGGCAAGCAGATCATCATCTCCTCCGATAAGCCGCCCAGAGAGATCGCGCGCCTGGAAGAGCGACTGCGCTCCCGCTTTGAGTGGGGCCTGATCGCCGACATCCAGAAGCCGGACTTTGATACCCGCGTCGCCATCCTGCGCAAGAAGGCGGAGAACGAGGGGATCGAGATCAGCGACGAGATGCTTGAACTGATCGCTGAGCGCGTGGAGAGCAACATCCGCGAGCTGGAAGGCTCGCTCATTCGCGTCAACGCCTATGCGAGGCTGAGCCACAGCGAGATCACGCGCGAGGTCATCGGCGACGCGCTGCGCGATATCGCCGTCGTGCGCGATCCCAAGCGCATCACGCCGGACGTGATCATCGACTGCGTCGCGGATTACTTCGGCATCAGCAGCGCGCTGCTGCGCGGCAACTCCCGCAAGAAGGAGATCGCCCACGCGCGCCATGTCGCAGTCTATCTCACGCGCGAGATGACCGGCCTTTCCCTGCCGCGCATCGGCGATGCGTTCTGCCGCGATCACTCCACGATCATCAACTCCTACGACAAGGTGACCAAGCTCCTTGAAGAGGGCGGCAGCATGAAGGCGACGATTGCCGATCTCAAAAAGATCATCACGGAAAAGTAATCTGAAAACAGGAATTCTCAAAACGGACGGGAAAATCCCCGTCCGTTTTTGCGTGTCAAAAAACCCGTGATCAAAACGCCCGATTTGGGCACAATAGCGCCAAAGACGAGAAAGGATCGGATTTGGCATGGAACAAAGCAAACAGCTTCGTCCCTTTGGCATACGGGATAAAATCGGCTATCTCTTCGGCGATTTCGGCAACGACTTCACGTTCATTCTCTCCACGGTCATCCTGATGAAATTCTATACCGACGTCGTCGGCCTCTCCGCCGGCGTGATCGGCACGATCATGATGGTCACGCGCTTTGTGGACGCGTTTACCGATGTGACCATGGGCCGCATCTGCGACAGGAGCCGGGGAAAGGCGGGCGTGGGCAAATTCAGGCCGTGGCTGCTGCGCATGTGCGTGCCGGTGGCGGTTTCCTCCTTTTTGCTGTATCAGACGGGCGTCGCGGCGTTTTCGCCGGGGATGAAGATCGCCTATCTGACGGCGACGTACATCCTGTGGAGCTCGGTGTTTTATACGGCGATTAACATCCCGTACGGCTCCATGGCCTCGGCGATCTCGCCCGACCCCGGCGACAGGCAGAGCCTGTCCGCGTATCGCTCCATCGGCGCGACGCTGGCGGGCGCGATCATCGGCGTGCTGCTGCCGATAGCGGCCTATCAGAAGATCGACGGCGTGGAGACGATCATCGGCCCGCGCGTGACCGTGCTGGCGGGCGTGTTTTCCGTGCTGGCGGTGATCTGCTATCTGCTGTGCTATGCGCTCACGCGAGAGCGCGTGACGCCGAGCGCCGAGCCCGTGCGCCAGAGCTCGACGCTGGGCATGCTGATGTCCGCCGTGCGCAACCGCGCGCTGATCTCCATCATCGCCGCGTCGGTCGTGATGCTGCTGGCCCAGTTGACCATGCAGAACATGACCGGCTACGTCTACCCCGATTACTACAACAACGCCACGGCGCAGTCCGTCTCCACGCTCCTGATGGTGGCAGGCATGCTCATCGCGGCGGCGCTGGCGAAGCCGCTCGCTGCGCGCTTTGGCAAGGTGGAGATCAGCGTCGTATCCAATCTCTTTGCGGCGGTGGTCTGCGTGATCACGTTCTTTGTAAGGCCGCAGAGCGTCTGGGTCTTTACCGCGCTGCAGGGGCTCAACTGGCTGGGACTGGGCGTATTTACCGTGGTGTCGTGGGCGCTGATCACGGACGTGATCGACTATGCAGAGATCAAAAACGGCGTGCGGGAGGACGGATCGGTGTATGCGCTGTATTCCTTTGCGCGCAAGCTGGGGCAGGCGTTTGCTGCGGGCTTGTCCGGCTGGCTGCTGACGCTGATCGGCTATATGCCCGGCGCGGTCGGCGGGCAGACGCCGCAGGTGCTGGGCGGCATATTCGCCATCGCGACGCTCGTGCCGGCGCTCGGCTTTGCGCTGCTGGCGCTGGTTCTGTGGTTCTGGTATCCGCTGCACAAGCGGCAGGTGGAGGAGAACGTGGCCATCCTCAAGGAAAAGCATGCGGCGGGTCAGGCGGCAGAC
>JAUMYC010000312.1 GCA_030528845.1 Eubacteriales bacterium | reverse complement strand
ACCGCGGCGCACGCAGCGCACGCGAAGCCGCGCTTCCGCCCATGTGAATATGACGCACGGACGGATGCAGCTGAAAATCGCAGTCCGGCTTGAGCAGAGTGAGGATATCCGCCTGCCAGCCCTTGGCCGCGTAATGGTTTGCCAATATGGAGATCACGCGCTCCGCCCCGCCGAAGGACATCCCGCCGAGGACGAAGGCGACTTTTCTTGTTTTGTTCACGGTGCTGCTCCTTGTTGGAAGGATGATTCGATACTTATATACAGTATACCCGCTTGCGCGCTTTCGGTAAAGCATTTTTTGTGTCCGATAGTTGGAAAAAAGTATGCGGGCATGCATTGCGGGAAGGGGCCAAATACGATATAATCAATGTGAAGAAATGTAATTTGTTGAATATGTCTGCAAACGAGAAAGGAGAGAGCCGCTGTTATGCCGGAAAAGACGCACAAAGAACGGATCATCGGTTCGGAACCGCTCTTCGACGGCGGGTTTCTGCACGCGGAGAAGCTCACGGTGCTCCTGCCAAACGGAAAGACGGCTCTGCGCGAGGTCACGCGCCATCGCGGCGCAGTGGCGGTCGTGCCCATCTGGCCGGACGGCAGCGTCACCATCGTGCGGCAGTTTCGCCCTGCGATCGATCAGGAGAGCATAGAAGTGCCCGCAGGGCTTTTAGACCCGAACGAAGACCGGCTGACCGCTGCAAAGCGCGAGCTGGAGGAGGAAACTGGCCTTCTGGCTGAGAACTGGTATGAACTGGCGACGGTCGCCTCTTCCCCCGGCTGCAGCGATGAAAAAGTCACGCTCTTTGCGGCCACAAAGCTGAGCGGCGGCAGGATGCATCTGGACGAGGACGAATTTTTGGTCGCGCAGCGCATCCCGCTCGAGGAGCTGCACGCCATGATCTGTTCCGGACAGACGCTTAACGCCTCCACGGTCGCGGCGGTCTTGCTGGCGATGGAAAAGATCCGCAGCGGCGAGATCGTCTGCTGAAAAAGCATCCCCGCCGGCACGAAAGCCGGCATAAAAATACATCGTAAAAAAAGGAGTGCTGTGTACTATGAGCAAGGTAAAGGTTGCCATTATCGGCGCGGGCAATATCGCCCAGAACGCCCATCTCCCGGTCTACATGCAGCGCGACGACGTCGAGATCGTCGCCATTGCAGATCTCAACCTTGAGCGCGCGCAGGAAGCCGCCAAGAAATTCGGCATCCCGAACGCCTATTCTTCCGTGGAAGAGCTGCTGGAAAAAGAGGGCGACAATGTGGAATGCGTGGACGTGTGCGTCTGGAACCGTTCCCATGCCCCGGTAGCCATCGCCGCCGCCAAGGCGGGCAAGGCCGTGCTGTGCGAAAAGCCCCTTGCCCTGAACCTTGAGCATGCGCTGCAGATGGAAAAAGAGATCGGCGAATGCGGCACGCTGTTCATGTGCGGCCTTGTGAACCGTTATCGCCCGGACGTCTCTCTCGTGCGTGAAATGTACGATCAGGGCAAGTTCGGCGACGTCTACTTCGCCACCGCTTCCTATGTGCGCCGCCGCGGCACGCCCATCGGCTGGTTCACCGACACCACCAAATCCGGCGGCGGCCCCGTCATCGATATCGGCGTGCACGCCATCGACCGCACCTGGTACATGATGGGCTGCCCGAAGCCCGTGCGCCTGAGCGCGAATATCTCCAACCGCATCGGCGACTTCAAGACCAAGGGCGTCAACCGCTGGCTGGCTCTGGACAGCGACGTCACCGCCTTCGATACCGAAGACAGCGCCGCCGGCGTGATCCACTTCGAAAACGGCGCGACGATGCTCTTCGAATGCTCCTGGGCGCTCAACGCCGCCCCGCGCGAGTACAGCGAGATCTGCGGCAGCCTGGCCGGCGCCAAGCTCGACGCCGAAAGCCTGACCGTCTACGGCGAAGACTGCGGCTATCTCTCCGACCAGACCCCCACCTTCATCAACCAAAATCCCTTTGAGATCGAGATCGGCCACTTCCTGGATTGCTACCGCACCGGCAAGCAGCCCGTCTCCACCATGGCGCACGCCGTGACTGTGCAGCGCATGCTCGAGGGCATCTATCAGTCCGCAAAGCTCGGACGAGAAGTGGAGCTGTAAGAAACGATGGATTTTCTGCCGACTACGCCCTTTGCCGGTATGCCCGTTCTGCATACCAAAAGGCTGACGATTCGTAAAATGACCATGCGCGACGCCGACGACCTGTTTGAATACAGCCGCGACCCGGA
>JAUMYC010000311.1 GCA_030528845.1 Eubacteriales bacterium | reverse complement strand
CACCCCGGCGGTGTGCCAAACCGCGAGCACACTGATCGGAGCCGAGGGAGTGCCGATCCAGTTCAGCTTGGCAGAGTCGAAATTAATGCCGGTCTGCCGCATCGCCTGCGCCAGCACGACGCTCTGCACGCGCACGCAGAGCGGCTGGCCAAGGAAGAAGGTAAAGCCCGTCCGCTCTCCGCGCAGCGTCAGCCTGCGATCGTCATAATTGAACCAATCCTCCAGCGTGCGCACGGGAATGAATCCCTCCGCGCCGTTTGAAAGCTGCACATAGACGCCCCACTCGCTCACACCGCTGACCGTTCCGTCAAAGGTCTCGCCGATGTGCGAGGCCATAAAGCGCGCCATCATGATCTTGTCCGCCATGCGCTCCACGTCCACCGCCGCGCGCTCGCAGTCTGAGCTGCGAACCGCCGCCGCTTCAAGCGCCTCGCCGTAAAGCCCCGCGCGCCTGCCCGCAATCGCCGCCGTCAGCGCGCGGCTGACGACCAGATCCGGATAGCGGCGGATGGGCGAGGTAAAATGGCAGTAGTCCTTCATCGCAAGGCCGTAATGCCCAAGGGGTTCCGCATCGTAGCGCGCCTTCTGCATGCTGCGCAGCGTCAGCATGCTCACCGCGCCAAACTCCGGCGTCTCTCTGACGCCTTCGAGCAGTGCACGGATATCGCCCGGTTCTGCGCTTCGACGCAGCGCGCGCGTATTGACGCCGATGCTGTCAAGGTACGTCTTGAGCGTATCCAGCTTCATCGGGTCCGGCTTTTCATGGACGCGGTAAAGCAGCGGCAGCCCCTTCTCCCGGGCAAAGCGGGCGACGCATTCGTTGGCCGTGAGCATGAAATCCTCGATCATCATCTCCGCCTCGCCGCGCTCGCGCGTGAGAATACCGACCGGCTCGCCCGCCCCATCGAGCAGGAACTTCGGTTCCGGCATCTCAAAATCAATCGCGCCGTTTTCCTGCCTGCGCGCGCGGATTTTCTGCGCCAGAGCGCGCAGCGCCAAAAGGGCGCCGCAGACCGCGCCGGACATGCCCGCGGGGTCGCCGGTTTCAAAGAAGCGGTTCACGTCGTCATACACAAGCCGCGCGCTTGAGCGCGTGAGCGTGCGCGCAATCCGGAAGGAAACGACCTCGCCGCCTTCCATGTCCATCAGCGCGCTCATGGTGAATTTATCCTCGTCCGGACGAAGGGAGCAGACGCCGTTGGAGAGCTGCTCCGGGAGCATCGGCAGCACGCGGCCGGGGAAATACACGCTCGTGCCGCGGGCGAAAGCCTCGCGATCCAGCGCAGACCCCTGCGGCACGTAATGCCCGACGTCGGCGATATGCACACCAAGGCGCACGCGGCCGGCTGAAAGCTGTTCAATGCTGACCGCATCGTCAAAGTCCTTCGCATCGCTGCCATCGATGGTAAAGGAGACGATCTCCCGCAGATCCTCGCGGGCGGGATCGTCATCATGCGACGCCGGGCGGCAGGCATTCGCCTCGGCAAGCACATCCTCGCCAAATTCCGTGCGCAGGCGGCTTGAGGCAATCAGCGCCGTGACCGCGTCCTGCGCCTTTTCAAAGCTGCCGATCCGCTCTGCAATCTCCACAGCGAGACCGCCCTCGTCCTCCCAGCGGACGACGCGCGTGCGGACAATGTCGCCATTCTGGGCCAGCTCCAGCCCGGCGGCGACGGGGATCTCCGCCGGCAGTCTGCGCTCCAGCGGCGCAAGGCGGCCCGGACCGCGCCCTTTGCTGAGCACGCCGATGATCTCCTCATGCGCGCGGGAAACGATCCGCTTAACGTGCACGCGGTCGCCGCCAAGGATCTCCGCCATCACGACGTCGCCCCAGAGCGTACCGCGGGCGGACGCTTTGGCACACAGGTAGACGCTGCCGTCTTCCGATTCCATGCGCACCTGTCCATGCGAAAGACCGCGCACCGTCAGGCGCAGCGCCGGCGCTTTGTCCTTCTTCCTCGCGCCCTCCTCAAAGCGCGCAAGAGGAATCCGCCGCACATACCGAGAAGACCGCTTATTCTCTTTTCGTTTCATCCTACCACTCCCGATCTATACGATTCCAACTTCTGCGCGCAATTACCCGCACAATCTTCTGCATATTCCGCATTCCATCACGGAAAAAGAGGCCGAAGCACTCAGCTTCAGCCTCTTTGATGAACCATCTGATTAAGCGATCACAGCGACAACCAGAGAGCAGACGATGAACACGACTGCGGAAACCTTGGTCGCCAGAG
>JAUMYC010000310.1 GCA_030528845.1 Eubacteriales bacterium | reverse complement strand
CTGTGATATATTCTGCGGAGGCGATCATTTTGCTTGCAAAGGTGGACTATAAGGCGCTGGGCGCTCAAATACGCGCCCGCCGCCAATATCTTCATATGACTCAGGCGGAGCTGGCTGAACTGGCCGGCATCAGCCTTCAGTTTATGGGTAATCTCGAGAGAGGCCTTTCTATCCCAAGCGTGGAAACGCTGGTTTCCTTAAGCTATGCGCTCGCCGTGACAACGGATTATCTGCTCTCGGATTCTCTGCCGGAGGATGGATATTTTGATCAGTATTCCACGCCCCTTCGTTCCTGCGCCAGCGTCTACTGCAATACGCTCTCTGATTGGATGTGCCTCGAGGAGAAAGAAGACGAGCTTTGCCGGATTGCCGATCTTACTTCGCTGCCGCCGCTTAAATTCTGCGCGCTCGACGAGGAACTGCCGTATATGCAGTAATGCCCGCACGCTCACTCTGGCAAAGACCCGCTATCATGCGTATATATCAATAAGCCCGGCCTGAGCAATCACAGGTCGGGCTTATTATATCCCATCGCAGCGTATATGGAACTCTCACGCAAAGTACGTGCCCAGCACGCGGTTAACCAGTCCGCCGTCCGCCTTGCCTTTGACGCGCGGCATCAGCGTCTTCATGATCCTGCCCTTGTCCTTCGCCGTCGGTGCGGTGATCTCAAGCTCTGAAAGCACCGCCGTAATCACCTCGCGGATCTCGCTTTCATCCATCAGCTTCGGCGCAAACTCCTCATAGATCGTCATGCGCAGCTTCGCTTCCTCAATAATCTGGACGCGGTCCGCCGGCGTGGTCTCCACGGTCTCCTGCGCCTGCTTGATCTCGCGGAAGATCACCGCATTCTCCTCTTCCTCCGTCAGATCCGCGCGCTTGTCAATTGCCTTGTTCTTCAGCGCCGCCAACAGCAGAGAGAGCGCATCCTTTCTCGCCTTATCTTTGTCCTTCATCGCCTGCATCATGGCTGCGCGGACCGTATCAATCTTGCTCATTTCGCGTCACTCCTTCTATAATATATCTCATTCTCGCGATGGAACGCTCAAGCGCCTCATCGTTTTTGATCAGCGACAGGTACGGCTCAAGGATCACAGCACCGCGATAACCTTGATTGTGCAGCGCGCGGATCAAGCCGTCAAAGTCAAATACGCCCTCGCCCGGCAGGCACAGGCACCGGTTTTTATCCCAGTCGCAGATGTGCACATGCACAAGCCGCTCGCCCATCGCACGGGCAAGCTCAATTGGGTCTGCTCCCGCCTTCATCGCCTGCTTGATATCCAGCGTATAGTGCATATCCGGCAGCATGTCCCTCGCTTCTCGCACGCGATCGGCCGTCGTCAGCTGGCACCAGTCCACATTTTCCCACGCAACCGTCATGCCGCGCGCCCTCGCCGCCTCGCCAATGAGCGCAAGCAACTCGGCATTGGCCGAAAGATTCCACGGGAGCTTCTCGTTGCGCGGCGTATGGCGGCCATGATGGATATAATACTTTGCCCCCAGCGCAGCGCCTGCATCCAGCACACGGCGAAGCACGTCAAATGCATCCCTGCGCTGCCTCACAGAGCGGCTGATCAGCTGGTTTTCAAATAGTGTTCCCAATGGATGCACGCTCACGCACGGCATGTCGCCCAGGTTGTTGCGCACCAGCTGCGCGAAGTCGCGCGTGTACTCGCTCGACGTCTGCAAAAATACCTCCGCGCAGTCAAGCGGCAGGCGGCTGATCGCCCGGGCGGAATCCTCTGTCTCCCACCTGCCGAAATAGGCGGCTGTGGACATGCCAAGCTGCATCGCAAGCCCTCCCCTTTGTTCTTCTTCATATTATTATAACGCAGAGGAAAAGGGATGTCACTTCCTTTTTCGCAGGAATTATGGTATAGTGTCTGTGTCGCATCACAGCGATTCAATCTAACCATCAGGAGAATTCTATGGCAGATCGCCTTCTTTTCCCGCCGACGACCGCCCGCGACATGCATGAGCGCGGATGGGATGCGCCGGATTTTGTTTACGTCAGCGGTGACGCCTATGTCGATCACCCGTCCTTTGGCTCCGCTATCATCACGCGCACACTCGAGGCCGCCGGATACCGCGTCGCCATGCTCGCCCAGCCGAACTGGAAAAGCCCTGCGGATTTCAAGCGTTTTGGCAGGCCAAATTACGGCTTCCTCGTCTCCTCGGGCGTCATCGACAGCATGGTCAACCACTACACCGCCGCGAAGAAGAAGCGCTCCGAGGAC
>JAUMYC010000091.1 GCA_030528845.1 Eubacteriales bacterium | reverse complement strand
AGCAGGTGATGGGCTTCCTGCGCAATCAGCATGGCCAGATACGCCTTCTGCCGCTGTCCGCCGGACAGGGTGCGCAGGTCGCGGTCGGCAAGAGCGGCCATGCCCACGCGTTCCAGCGCGTGCTGCACGGCGTCGCGGTCGCGGGAGGAGGGGCGGCGCGTGGGCCCCAGATGGGAAAAGCGGCCATGCATGGCCAGCGAACGCACCATGGGCGTTCCGTTGGACATGGTGCCGCAGACGGACTGCTTGTGGTAATACTGGCCGAGGGAATCGGCGTAGACGAGCGGGTCGTTCGCCGTGCCGATGCCGGTCGTGTCGGTGGTCGTGCCGCCGGTCGTCACGCCTTCATCCGGCCTCGTGGTGGGCGCGGGAGTGGGCGTGGGCGCGGTCGTCGGCGCGGTGGTGGGCCGCATGGTGGGCGCGGGGGTGGAGGTCGTCTGCACGATGTTGTCGCTCTGGTTGTGCTTGATGTCGTCTGTTCCAGAGAAGACGCCGGAGAAGAGCAGCACGAGCAGGAGGATGAACCACGCGGCGGAGGCCGCCGAGATGCCCGTGCGGATGTGCGTCTCAAACTGCTGCTTCTTCCAGAGGATATAGATGCCCAGCGGGGGCAGCACGACCAGCGCCAGCCACATCACCCAGTCGTTTTCAAACAGAAAACCGGCGGGATAGGGCTGCTCGTCGTAGCCTTCCTCATAGTAGCCGTCCTGGTCGTAGCCTTCCTGATAGCCGTCGTCGTAGGGCCGGTCGTAGCCGTCGTCATAGGGCTCGTAGCCCTGCTCGGCCTCGTAATTGTCCTCCGGCTCCTTGCGCGGCTGCTGAAAGGCGATGCGATGGATCTCGCCGTCGCCCCATTTATAAGCGATGCCGCGCTTGCTGATATTGTATTTCAGTTTGCCGATCTGCTTAGTTGCCATATGTACTCCCTCTCCGTAAACGGTTTTGCTGGCTTGTTCGGGCGGTATGCATGCAGCGGCGGAGCGTTCGCTCCGAAATATGTCTCTTGGACGCCTTTTTGCGGGCGTTTGTTGCATGACCGGGCCGTTTGCATACTTTCAGATATGTATAGATAGGATACAACATATCATGGCCTTTCGTCAACCGTTTTTATGACAAATTCCGAACGAATTCGGTTTTTGCATACAAAAAAGAATATGGTCTGTATTGGCGCGATGTATTGCAAATACGGGAAATTTACGGGCGGCGCCGAACAAAAAGGAAAAACAGGCAGTCTGATATAATAGGAGAGAAATACCACAAAACAGAACACGGTCTGTTTTGGCGCGCGTTTTTGTAAAACTTGGCCGAGGGAATGGGCGCGTATGGCGCACGGCGGGAAAGTATGGTATACTGGCGGCAGAACAATGGAGGTGGATAACCTTGTCCGAATACAAAGGAAACAACGGCCCGGGGCGCAGCGAGAAATCGACCTATACCCCGGAGGTGCGCGAGCAATACAGGGAACGCTATTACGGCAGGAGCGAAACGCCGCGGCAGCCCTCTTCCGCAGGGGCGCGGCAGCCTTCCGGCACGGCCCGTCCCGCGCAGGGCGGCGCGCGCATGCCCTACGGCAGCTCCAACGGCACGCGCTATGCGGGCTATAACGCGCAGCAGGGCGGCGCGCAGAGGCAGGGAGCTCCCTCCGCAAGGCCTGCCGCCCGCCCGGCGCAGGGCAATGCGCCGCGGCCCGCGCAGCAGAGGCCCGGCTACGCCCAGTCGCGGCCCGCTCCCCGCCCGGGGCAGGGGTATACCCGCAAAAAGCAGGGCTTTTTCGCCTCGCTCGTAGGCGGCAACGGCCCGCAGTATGGCCGCATGCTGCTGCTGGCGTGCGTAGTGGTGCTGGTCGTGTTCGGGCTGGTCAAGGGCATCGGCGCGATCATCGACAGCAACAGAGAGCCGGATTATATCGTGGCGACGAAGATCACCCCCGCGCCGACGGAGGACCCGGCGGCGGTGGCGGCGATGGCGCAGAATGTGCAGCCCACGCAGGAGCCCGTCTATGAAGCGCCCGCGCAGCCCACGCAGGCCCCGGTCGTCGAGCAGACGCCCGAGCCCGTGAGCGACGAGGGCTATTTCCCGGAGAGCGGCGAGGCGCCCGCTGCACCGACGCAGCCGCAGGAGTACGCGCCCTCCGGCACGGGGCGCACGGCCCGCCTGCGCTTTGCGGGCGATATCGTGGCGGATACCGAGATCCTCGCCACGGCCTACAACAGCAAGACGGACAAATACGACTTTTCCAGCTATTTTGACATGATCCGCGACCAGCTCTCCAACGCCGATTTCACCTCTCTCAACGTGGACGGCTCCATGGGCGGCGAGGAGCACTACAGATACGGCTACAGCGGCTATCCGCAGTTCAACACGCCGCCCACCATGCTCTATGCGCTGCTGGACGCGGGCGTGGATATGCTCACTTTGGCCAACAACCATTGCCTCGACGGCTGGTTCAACGGCCTGCTGGCGACGATCGAAAACTGCGATTACGTGGGCATGCAGCATGTCGGCGCGTTCTCCTCGCAGGAGGATTACGACACGCCCGAGATCCTGGACATCAACGGCATCAAGGTGGGCTTTTTGAACTACACGCAGAGCCTGAACAGCATGGACAAGGCGGGCGTGGACGAGCGCGCGCTCATCTACGGCATCCGCCGCACCGCCGGGGCCGATTATGAAGGCGACATTCAGGACCTGCGCGACGCCGGGGCCGAGGTCGTCATCGTGGTCATGCACTGGGGCGGAGAATATCTCTTCAGCCCCGATCAGGATCAGGTCTCCATGGCCAACCGCATCGCCGCCGCCGGGGCGGATGTGATCGTGGGCGGCCATCCGCACGTCTTCCAGGCGGCGGGCTGGAAGAGCACGACGCTGGCCGACGGCACTCCGCACGACTGCCTGCTGGTCTATTCGCTGGGCAATTTCCTGAGCGAGCACCGCAACGAAAAGAAGGCGCGCACAGACGCGGGCATCATCTTTGAATTCACTCTGCAGGAAAACCTCGCCACGGGCGAGATCGACGTGGTCGCGCCGGCTTATCTGCCCATCGCAGTCTGGCGCGTGGGCAGCGAAGGCGCCTATGACTACCGCGTGGTCAGCGTGGATGCGGTGCTGGAAAACAGACCCGCCGGCATGAGCGATTCCGCCTTCGCCCGCATCAAGCAGATCAGCAAGGAAATGGACGAGGTCTACGGCAAGAGCAATTTCACCCGCCTGACCTATTGAGCCTCCGCGCATCACACGCGCGTCCCCTGCATATGCTCGACTGAAAAGCCGCGGCATATGGAGGGGACTTTTTATGCAAACAGACCGGATTCGGGAAAATGAAACGCCGGAGCAGCTCGCCGTGCGTCTGGGCGTGCCGCTGTGCATGCTGCTGCGCGCAAACCGCCTCGCCTGCGCCTGCTGGCTGCTGCCCGAGCGGGAGATCGCCGTGCCGCAGGGCGCGTTTTGCGAAAAGGACGCGTTTCCCTGCCCTGCGCGGCTGTTGGATACGCCTGCAAGACAAAGACAGACCGAAGTCTGTATTGCGGGAGCAGGAGACGACATCCCTTCTCTTGCGCGCGCTCTGGGCACGAGCGAGCGGCTTTTGCTGCGTGCGCGGGGGCGCTCCGGGCCGCTGCGGGAGGGCGAGCGGATCCTGATCGAGGCGGAGAAATGCAAAAAGAGGATCGGGTCGGTTTTGCCGGGAGAAACGCTGAAAGCCTTCTGCGCGCGGCAAAACGGAGCCGACCCGGGCGAAACGGCGCGGCTCAACGAGCTGCGTGGCGGGCAGGTTTGGCCCGGCATGCGTCTGGTCCTGCCCGGGCGGGTATAATAAAAAACGGAACGAACCAAAGGAAACGGGGAGAGCGAAATGGACCTGCAAAAGAGCGGCGCGGCGCTGCTGGAATGGCACGCGCGCACGGAGCGCGACCTGCCGTGGCGAGGCGAGAGGGACGCGTATCGGATCTGGATCAGCGAGACGATGCTGCAGCAGACGCGCGCGGCCGTCGCCGCAAAGCGATATGAAGAATTTCTGCGCGCGTTCCCGGACGTGTTCGCGCTGGCGCGGGCGCCGGAGCAGGAGGTTCTGCGGCTGTGGCAGGGCATGGGCTATTATGCCCGCGCGCGCAATCTGCACAAGGCTGCGCGGCAGCTGGTCGAGCGGCACGGCGGCGCGTTTCCGCAGGAGGAAAAAGAGCTGCGCGCACTGGCGGGCGTGGGCGAATACACGGCCTGCGCGGTGCTCTCGATGGCCTTTGACAGGCCCGTCGCCGCAGTGGACGCAAACCTGACGCGCGTGCTCAGCCGGGTCTTTGCCCTGCGGGGCGGCGCGCAGGAGAGGGGCAGGCTGCTGCGGGAGACGGGCGAGAGATGGCTCGCGGCCTGCGCGCAGGACAGGCCGGGCGATTTCAACCGCGCGCTGATGGGGCTGGGCGCGCTGCTGTGCACGGCGAAAAAGGCGGATTGCGCCGCCTGTCCGCTGGCGGAGCATTGCGCGGCGCACGCGCTGGGCGAGGAGCTCGTCCTGCCCGAGCAGCCGCCGAAAAAGCCCCGCCGCGAAGAATGGCGCGCACTGGCGATCCTGATCGGCAAAAACAGGGCGCTCGTGCGCAAACGGCCGGCGCGCGGCATGCTGGCCGGGCTTTGGGAATTCCCGCATTTTCTTTTCGACGAGGCAGCGCTTTCGCCGGAAAACCTCGCCGCGGCGCTTGCGCAGGAGGGCGTCGCCGCGCGGCTCTTTGCGCAGGAGGTCTGCCGGAGCGAATTCACCTTCACGCACAGAAAATGGAACATCCGCGCGTGGCGCGGCGAATTGACGGGCGCGCCGCCGGACGGCTGGCTTTTGGCCGACGCGCAGCAGCTCGAACGGCTGCCCGTCGCCTCCGTGATGGAGCCCTACAGGCAGCTTGCGCTCGAACTGCTCAGAGAAGGAAAACACGAATAAACGACCCCGGGCATGCGCAAAATAGCGGCGTGCGCGGGGCGTTTTTTATATGCAGGCGAGCCGCCCGCGCACAGGGAGGGCGATGCTGTGCGGCAGAGGTATATCGAGCGCGGGCCGGGGCTGGTCTGGCGGCCGGGCCCGGGCGAAGGGGAGATCAGAAGGACGGAGAGGGAGAGTGGGTTCGATGGCACAGGGAGCAAAAGGGAACGCGGAGAGATATAAGAAGCTGGTGGAGCGCCTCACGCCCAACAGCGACCTTGGGAAAGGTTGTCTGCGGGCGTTCTGGACGGGCGGGCTGATCTGCGCGCTGGCGCAGGCGATCACGCTGCTGGGCACGCGATGGCTGCAGCTCACGGCGGAGACCGCGCCGATGTTCACCAGCGCCGTGCTGGTCTTTCTCGGCTGCACGCTCACGGGCCTCGGCGTTTATGACGACATGGGCGCGTATGCGGGCGCGGGAACGATCGTGCCGATCACGGGCTTTGCCAATTCCGTCACCGCTCCGGCGATGGAATTTCGCAGAGAGGGCATGGTGCTGGGGCTGGGCGCGAAGCTGTTCACGCTGGCCGGGCCGGTGCTGACCTACGGGATCGCAAGCTCTGTCGTCGTGGGCGTGCTCTATTGGGCTGCGGGGAGGTGGCTTGTATGAAGCAGACGCTCGTTTTCGCAAGCAGGCCGCGCATCGCGGCGCATGCCTCTCTGGCCGGGCCGAAGGAGGGGCAGGGGCCGCTGGGCGCGCGGTTTGACGAGCTGCTGGAGGACGATCTGCTGGGGCAGCCGAGCTGGGAGCTGGCCGAGGCGGAGATGGTGCGGCGCGTGTGCGGCTTGTGCCTGCGGCGCGCGGGCGTGGAAAGAGAGGGGCTCGAGGCGCATCTGGGCGGCGATCTGCTCAACCAGCTGATGGCCTCGGGCATCGCCGCGCGGGATCTGGGCGCGCCCTTTTTGGGGCTGTACGGCGCCTGCTCGACGATGGCGGAGGGCATGCTGCTCGCAGCCGCGCTGGTGGATGGAGGCTATCGCGCAAACGCCCTCGCGTGCGCGTCGAGCCATTTCTGCACAGCGGAGCGGCAGTTTCGTTTTCCGCTGGAGCTGGGCACGCAGAAGCCGCCCTCCGCGCAGCGCACGGCCACGGCGGCGGGCGCGGTGCTGCTGCGCAGGGAAGGCGGGAGCATCGCCGTCGAGGCGGGCACGATCGGGCGGATCGTGGACTTCGCGATCACCGACGCCAACCACATGGGCGCGGCCATGGCGCCCGCCGTCGCGGATACGATCGAAACGCATTTTGCGGACATGCAGCGCACGCATGCGGAGTACGATCTGATCGTGACGGGCGATCTCGGGAAGATCGGCAGGGAGATCCTGCTGGAGCTCTTCCGGGAGCGGGGCATTGACATGCCGGAGGAAAAACTGATGGACTGCGGGGCGAGTATGTTTGCGCCGGAGCAGGATTGCCACAGCGGCGCGAGCGGCTGCGGCTGCATCGCCTCGGTGCTCACGGGGCATATCCTGCGCAAAATGGAAGAGGGAGAGCTGCGGCGCGTGCTTGCGGTGGGCTCGGGCGCGATGACCAGCACCACCAGCGCGCAGCAGGGCCTGAGCATCCCGTCGGTGGCGCATGCGGTCGCCCTTGCGGCAGAGGGGAAGTGACGGAGGATGGAGATGATCTGGACGTTTCTCAAGGCGTTTGCGGTGGGCGGCGCGCTGTGCACCGTGGGCGAGGTGCTGCTGCTGCGCACAAAGCTGACCAGCGCGCGGATATTGGTGCTGTATGTGGTCGCGGGTGTCGTACTGACGGCGCTGGGCCTATACAAGCCGCTGGTGGATTTTGCCGGGGCGGGGGCGACCACGCCCCTGACGGGCTTTGGCTATTCGCTGGCCATGGGCGCGATCCAGGGCGTGAACCGCTCCGGCCTGCTCGGCGCGCTCAGCGGCGGCGTGCGCAACACCGCCGCGGGCATCTCCGCGGCGATCCTCTTCGGCCTGCTCAACGCGCTGATCTTCAAGCCGAAGGCGAAGAAATGACTATATCGGAACGAAAAAGGCGTTCCGCTCCGGGACAGGGGAGCGGGGCGCCTTTTTTTGCTGTGCTGTGCGGTTGACAGGAGGGCGTATGCGTGATAAAATGAACATGTGAACGAAAGTTCATATGAAAGGAGGGCGTTTTCTTGGAGGACAGATACAACGCCGAATGCTGCGAGTTTATGCATGTGCATGAAGAGATCGTCGCCAAGGTGGAGAAGCTGATGCCCGGCGAGGACACGCTCTACGACCTGACGGAGCTCTTCCGCATCTTCGGAGATTCGACGCGCGTGCGCATTTTGTATGTGCTGCTGGTCTCCGAGATGTGCGTGTGCGATATCGCAAAGCTGCTGGGCATGACGCAGAGCGCGATCTCGCATCAGCTGCGGGCGCTCAAGAATGCAAGGCTGGTCAAATCCCGCAGAGACGGGAAGACGGTGTTTTATTCGCTGGCGGACAGCCATGTCAGCGCGATCATGAGCCAGGGGCTCGAACATGTGGAAGAATGATTTTTGATACGGAAGAGGGGCGTTTTGAGGATGAAGAAAAAGTTTCAGCTCAGGGACCTGGACTGCGCGAACTGCGCGGCGAAATTTCAAAGCGCGATCGAGAAGATCGACGGCGTGCAGAGCGCGAGCGTGAATTTTCTTTTGCAGAAGCTGACCATTGAGGCGGACGAGGCGCGCTTTGAGCAGATCATGGACGAGGTCGTCGCGGCGGGCAAAAAGGTCGTGCCGGACTGCGAGGTCATCCGCTGAGCGGACAGAGAAAGGGGCGGGCCCGCGAGGGCCTGCCTCTGCGTTTATTTTGAGCCAAAAAGAGAACGGAAAAGGGGCTGCTGAAGGGTCATGAAACGATGGATTTCGGAGCTTTCCCGCAAGGAGAAAAGGCGTATGGGGCGCATCGCGCTGGCGGGGGCGCTGTTTGCTGCGGTGCGCCTGCTGCCGCTGCAGGGGCTCTGGAGCGCGGCGGCGCATCTGCTGCCCTATGCGCTCGTGGGTTGGGACGTACTTTGGCGGGCGGCGCGCAATATCCGCAACGGACAGGTCTTCGATGAGAACTTTCTGATGGCCGTGGCGACGATCGGCGCGTTTGCCATCGGCGAAGCCCCGGAGGCCGTGTTCGTGATGCTGTTTTATCAGGTGGGCGAGCTCTTTCAGGAGATCGCCGTGGGGCGTTCGCGCCGCTCCATCGCGCAGCTGATGGACATCTGCCCGGAGAGCGCGAATATCGAGCGGGACGGCGGGATCGACGAGGTCGATCCGGACGAGGTCGCGGTGGGCGAGGTGATCGTCGTGCGTCCGGGCGAGAGGATCCCGCTGGACGGCGTGGTGATCGAGGGCGCGGGCAATATCGAGACGAGCGCCCTGACCGGCGAGGCCATGCCGCGCGCCGTGCGCGAGGGAGACAGGGTGGTGAGCGGCTGCGTGAATATGAACGCGGCGCTGCGCGTGCGCGTGGAAAAGGCCTACGAGGATTCCACGGTCAGCCGCATTCTGGAAATGGTCGAAAATGCGAGCGAAAAGAAGGCGCGCAGCGAGCAGTTCATCACGCGCTTTGCCCGCTATTACACCCCGGCGGTGGTCTTTGCCGCGCTCTTTCTCGCGCTCGTGCCGCCGCTGTTTGCGGGCGGCTTTGCGCAGTGGATCCACAGGGCGCTTCTGTTTCTGGTCGTCTCCTGCCCGTGCGCGCTGGTGATCTCCGTGCCGCTGGGCTTTTTCGGGGGTATCGGCGGCGCCTCGCGCAGGGGCGTGCTGATCAAGGGCGGAAACTATCTGGAGGCGCTGGCCGCAGCGGACACGGTCGTATTTGACAAGACGGGAACGCTGACGAAGGGGCGCTTTGCCGTGCGCGGGATATGGCCGGAGGAGGGCGTGCGCAGGGAAGAGCTGCTCAGGGCGGCGGCGCTGTGCGAGCGCTACTCAAACCACCCGATCGCGCTCTCGCTGCGCGAGGCGTACGGCAGGAGCACGGAGGAAGGGAGCGTCGCGCAGGCGGAGGAGATCTCCGGAAAGGGCGTGCGCGCGCTGGTGGACGGGCAGGAGGTGCTCGTGGGCAGCTGGACGCTGATGCGCGAACGGGCGCTTGTGTCGGGCGAGCCGCCGAAGGAGCAGGGCACGGTCGCGCATGTGGCGATCGCAGGGCGCTATGCCGGCAGGATCGTGATCGCAGACAGCCTGAAGGAGGACGCGGGCGAGGCCGTCGCGCAGCTGCGCAGGCTGGGCGTGCGCAGGACGATCATGCTCACCGGCGACGCCGAACAGACCGCCGCGCAGATCGCAGGCGGGCTCGGGCTGGACGAATACCGCGCGGAGCTGCTGCCGCAGGACAAGGTCGCCTGTCTGGAGGAGATTCTCGCGCGCGCTAAGGGCAAGGTGGCCTATGTGGGCGACGGCATCAACGACGCTCCCGTGCTCATGCGCGCGGATGTGGGCGTGGCGATGGGCGCGCTGGGCTCGGACGCAGCCATCGAGGCGGCGGACGTGGTGCTGATGAACGACGACGTAAGCGCGATCGCCGTGGCGGTGCGCATTGCGAGAAAGACGGTCGGCATCGTGCGGCAGAATATCGCATTTGCGCTGGGTACGAAGGCGATCGTGCTCGTGCTGGGGGCGATGGGCGTCGCGCCGATGTGGCTGGCGGTGTTTGCGGATGTAGGAGTGGCGTTTATCGCGATCCTCAATTCCATGCGGGCGCTGAGATGAAAAGCGCTGTGCCTGCGCTGACGCTTCGGCGCCTATGCAGGGGCTCTGCCCCT
>JAUMYC010000090.1 GCA_030528845.1 Eubacteriales bacterium | reverse complement strand
TGAAGGCGGCCGCACGGTCGGCTCCGGCGTTGTCATCAAGATCATGGAATAATTCTACCGGCTCGCGACCGGGAAAAGCCGTGCTTTTCCCGGTCATGGGCGATTCCCCGCGGGTGCAAAACGCCTGCGGGATAACAGGAGGGCAACCAAATGGCTTCTGATAAGCGCGTCAAAGTCACCCTGGCTTGCACCGATTGCAAGCAGCGCAACTACAACACCATGAAGAACAAGAAGAATGACCCTGACAGGCTCGAAATGAGCAAGTACTGCCGCTTCTGCAAGAAGCACACTACGCACAGGGAAACCAAGTAACTTCAGAACGGAGGGCGCTATAATGGCCAAGAATGAAAACGCCGCGAAAACTCCGGATACGAAGGCGACCAAGCCGAACATCTTCACCAAGATCATCGCCTGGTTCAAGAACCTCGGTCTCCGTATTTTCCGCGCCTTCAAGAACATGCTTGCCGAGCTGAAGAAGGTTACCTGGCCGACCCGCAAAGAGCTGATCAATGTATCGCTGCTGGTGCTCGCCTTTATGGCGGTCATGGGCGTGATCATCGGCGTTCTCGACGCCGGCGCCGGCGCGCTGATGAAGCTCATCGTCGGCTAAGCTCAGGGAGAGAAAGCTATGGCAGATAATACGCCGCTCTGGTATGTCGTGCATACCTACTCCGGCTATGAAAACAAGGTCAAGGCCAACCTCGAAAAGTCCGTTGAAAACAACGGCATGCAGGATCTGATCTACGAGGTCAAGATCCCCGTCGAGGAGGCTATTGAGATCAAGAACAATAAGCGAAAGACGGTGCAGCGCAAGCTCCTGCCGGGCTATGTCATGGTTCGCATGATTATGACCAACGAGTCCTGGTATCTGGTGCGCAACACGCGCGGCGTCACGGGCTTTGTCGGCCCGGGATCCAAGCCGACTCCGCTTACGGAAGAAGACATCCTGTCTCTTGGCGATACCCACACCGTCACCTCCATCGACATCGAAGTGGGCGACGAGGTACGCATTCTGGCAGGCCTGTTCGAGAATTTCACCGGCAAGGTCACCGAGATTGACGAAGTCAACAAGAAGGTGAAGGTGGCGGTGAACATGCTCCGCCGCGAGACGGACGTGGAGCTCGAATATGACGAGGTGCTCAAGGTCGAAGCCTGAGAAGGCTCCCGGCCCGAAGGCCCCCAACAAACAACGGCTTGAACCCGTTTGGAAGACAGGCGGGTTTTTGGCAACAGTGGGAGGGCGCAGGCATGCGTCCCGCTAAACCACATTATTAAGGAGGAAACCCCCATGGCCAAGAAGATTACTGCCCAGATCAAGCTTCAGGTCAATGCCGGCAAAGCCACCCCCGCGCCGCCTATCGGCCCGGCTCTCGGTCAGCACGGCGTGAACATCCCCGGCTTCTGCAAGGAATTCAACGATCGCACCGCCAAGCAGGTCGGTCTGGTCATCCCGGTCATCATCACCGTGTACCAGGATCGTTCCTTCACCTTTATCTGCAAGACGCCTCCGGCAGCCGTTCTGATCAAGAAGGCTTGCGGCCTCGAGACCGCTTCCGGTCGTCCGAACCGCGACAAGGTCGCCACCATCACCAAGGCGCAGCTCAAGGAAATCGCTGAGCTGAAGATGCCCGATCTGAACGCCGCTTCTCTGGAAGCCGCCATCTCCATGATCGCCGGCACCGCTCGCTCCATGGGCGTCACCGTCGCCGACTGATTAGAATCTGACTAAGGGGCGCGAAAGCGCTCCGGCCGAAAAATGTGGGAGGGGAAAACCCCGTCATCACCACAAGGAGGAAGAAAAATGTTTAGAGGCAAGAAGTATCAGGACAGCGCCAAGCTGATCGACAGGCTCAAGCAGTATGATCCGGAAGAGGCGATCGCCATCGTGAAGCAGACCGCCAAGTCCAAGTTTGACGAAACCATCGAAGTCTCCGTGCGTCTGGGCGTTGACCCGCGCCACGCCGACCAGCAGGTCCGCGGCGCCGTCGTCCTGCCCAACGGCACCGGCAAGACCGTCCGCGTTCTGGTCATCTGTAAGGCTGACCGCGTGGCCGAAGCCGAAGCCGCCGGCGCGGATTACGTTGGTGCGGAAGACATGGTCGCCAAGATCCAGGGCGGCTGGTTCGATTTCGACGTCTGCGTGGCCACCCCTGACATGATGGGTCTGGTCGGCCGTCTGGGCCGCGTGCTCGGCCCGAAGGGCCTGATGCCGAACCCGAAGTCCGGCACCGTCACCACCGATATCACCAAGGCTCTGAAAGAGATCAAAGCCGGTAAGGTCGAATATCGCGTCGACAAGACCGCTATCGTCCACTGCCCCATCGGCAAGGCGTCCTTCACCGCCGAAGCCCTGACCGAGAACCTCCGCACTCTGATGGAGGCCATCATCAAGGCCAAGCCCGCCGCTGCCAAGGGCACCTACGTCCGTTCTGCTGTTATCTCCAGCACGATGGGCCCCGGTATCAAGGTGAACTCCCTGAAGTTCTGATTTGTACCGATCTTCGACCCGCTTTCCCTTCGTGGAAGGCGGGTTTTTTCGTGCGAAAAAACGCCCCTCCTCCGCAGGCGGAGGAGGGGCGGTCGGCTTTTTTGCGGCCGGGTCAGATGCTCAGAAGCACGATGCTCGCCACGGCGAGCGCCATGCCGGTGAGCTGGCTGGGAGTGGCCTTTTCCTTGAAAAAGACGATGGCATAGAGCGCGGAGAGCAGCATCACGCCGCCGTTGTCGATGGCAAAGAGGATGGTCGTATTTTCCATGACGGAGAGCAGATAGACCATGAGGTTGGTGGCGGAGGTGGCGATGACGCAGGCGACGCCGGCCAGCAGCGCGGCATTTTTGCCCATGCGCAGGCCGGCCTTCAATTCGCCCGGGCGGCGCAGCATCAGCGCGAGGGAGGCAAGGCCCGTGAGGGCATAGGTGATGATGATCATCTCCTCGCGCTGCGCGCCCTGCATGACGGATTGCTGGATGTTCATGAGCTGGCCGTAGAAGCCGTTGACGAAAAAGAGAGTGATGCAGCTGACGAAATAGGCGCGCGGAGGACGCTCGCCCTGAAACCGGAGGCCGCTCTTGTTCATGATGAGGATCGCGGCCATGAGCACGCCGATGCCTAAAAATTGCAGGCCGGAGAGGCGCTCGCCCATGAAGAGGAGGTTGTAGACCATGGGGACGAGGATGCCGCCGGAGAGCGGGAAGACCATGAGGAAGGAATAGGGGCCGAGCACGGAGCCGCGCACCAGAGCGCGGTTGTAGGTGATGAGCACGACGGAATTGACCATGCCCAGCAGGATGGTGGGCAGGCTGGGCGCAAAGCGGAAATGGCCGAGACAGAAGGTGAGAAAGGCGATGACGCAGCCGTAAATGATGTTGTAGACGTTGGAAGCGTGCGCGGGGTTCGGGCCGGCGTAGCTTTCGGTGTATTTGCGCGCGCAGAGGGACTGCCAGGAAAAGAGCAAAGTGAGCACGAGGATGAGGATGCCGAGCAGCACGGGGGATCCGACCTTTCTGTATGGGGATGAAGGGGCGATATATGGGTATTATACAGGAAGCGGGCGGGGTTGCACAGCGGTTTGAGCGGGGATGCGAAATTTTACGGGAGCGCAGAAACGTGGTATAATAAGGTTTAGGAATCCGCCGCGGGCTTTCGACAAACATTATAATAGCGCTTGAACCGGGATAAAGCAGCCCCCGGGATGCATAGCATGGAAAAGCCATGGATGCATGGGGGGATGCTGTGTGAACGAGCGGATCGCAGAGCGCGTGCGCGCGGAGGCGAAGTTTATTCTCGATACCGGGGCAACTGTGCGGACCTGCGCAAAGCAGAGCGGCGTGAGCAAGACGACGGTGCATAAGGATATGCGCGAGAGATTGCCGCAGATGGATAAGAGGCTGGCGGGGCGGATCGGCAGGATCCTTGAGCTCAACCGGAGCGAAAGACATCTGCGCGGCGGGGAAGCGACGAGGAGAAAGTATCGCGCGGGGGAAACAGGGCGCGCTGCGCGCGCCCTGCCAGAGAGGGACTGCGGTCCCCCTCTGGACTTCCCCTGAGAGGGGCGGGGCCGCCGGCGCGGCGCTTGCGCCGCGCCAATGGCGCCTTGCAGGCGCCGGGAGCCAGATATGGCTCTGCGGCCCCGCCCTCCAGGGGGCACATCCCCCTGGAACCCCCTGGGCGGTGCGCCCGAGAAAGCAAATCAGCGAAAGAAAGAAAATACAGGAGAGAGAAACAATGGCGACGAACTGCAATATAGGGATCGACATCGGCGGCAGCGGGATCCGCATGGCGGTGCGCAAGAGCGGCATCGTGTTTCAGGAAAGCGCGCTGGCGGCGTTTCGGCCCGGAAAAGCGGAATATGTGGCGCTGGGCGACGAAGCGCGCGTGCTGCGCGGGCGCGAACCGCTGGGCATCAGGACGGGCGCGCCGCTCGAGGGCGGGCGCGTGTCGATCGAGGCGCTGCTGGATATGTGGCTGCCGAAATTGCTGAAGATCGCGCAGGCGGAAGGCGCGGGCAGGCCGCATGTGATGCTCGTAGGCGGGCCGAACGCGCGCGAGGCAGACCTGCAGGCGGTGCGCGGCGCGATCCTGCGCGCGGGCGGGGCCGGAATGGCCGTGCTCGAGGCGGAATTTGCCGCAGCGCTGGGCGCATGGATGCCGGAGGATGCGGGCAAGGAAGAAGGCCCGCAGGCGGACGTGATGGAGCACGAGGGGACGATGGTCGTGGACGTCGGCGCATACAGCGCGTTTTCCGCGATGATCTCCGGCGGAAGGATCGTGCGCAGAGATGCGGTCGGCTATGGCCTGCAGGGCGCGCTGGATGCGCTGCGTGCGGCGCTGCGCACGGAATATGCCCTCGCCGCGGGGATGAACACGGTCGAGGAGGCGTTTCGGACGCTGGCCGCGCTGGAGGAGGACAGGGACGTGCCGCCGATCGAAGTGAGCGGGCTGCATCTGGAACGACAGCTGCCCGCGACGGTGCTGCTGCGCGCGCAGTCTGTGCGCACGGCGCTCCGCCCGTATGCGGAAGCGGCGGGCAGGCTCGCGGCGGCGACGCTGCTGCATGCGCCGGAGGAGCTCGCGGCGGATATCCACGCGCGGGGCATTTTGCTGACCGGGGGCGGCGCGCGGCTGCCGATGGTGCGCAAGGCGGTGGAGGACGCGACGGGCGTGCGCTGCAGGGTCTCGGCGGAGCCCGAGGCCGCGGCGATCCGCGGGACGATGCGCGTGATGAACGCGCCGGGCCGCTTCGGCGAGCTGCCGCTGGAAGCCGGGGTATAATTTAAAAAAACGGAACGGGAACGCATACGGAGAGAGCCGCGATGAGAAAGTGGATCGACGAGGACTGGGAATTTACGATCGAGGTCGTGAAGGGGAAGGCGGAAGAATGCAGGCTCGGGCTGGAGCAGGGCGATGTATTCCGCTGCGAATACGGCTGCCCGGAGGGCTTCTGCATGAAGACCGCGCCGGTGCTGTACGCCTATTGCGAGGTCGTGCGCTGCGGAGGAGACCTGCGCCTGCGCGGGGGCAAAGAGCAAGGCGAGATCGAATTCCCCTGCGCCGACGGGCCGGTCACGTTCCGGCTGCGCGCCCGGAGGAAGGGCTGAGGGCATGCTGAGGCCGGAAAGGATCCGGAGCCGAAAACAGCGCAATATTGAGCGCGGACAGACGAAAAAAAGTCTCCCTTTTCGCAAGGAAAAGGGAGACTCGTTATTTCTCTGAAAATCAGCCGTCCGGGAAGAGCTCCTTGATGACGCTCTGGGCAAACTTGGAAGCCTCGGCGCACTCGGCGTCGCCGGGGTTCTTGCCGCCGAAGAGGCCCTTGGAGGTGCAGACGTAGGTCTGCTTCATGACCTTCACGCCGCGGGCTTCGAGAGCGGCCTTCATCTGGGCGATGGGAGCGTCGCTCTTCTTGGGGTTGCAGCAATACAGGGCGGCGTGCGCAACGCGCTGCTTGTTGAGGGAATTGATGAATTCCATGGTGGTCTTGTCGGCCTTGCCGCCTTCGCAGCCGAGGAACATGATGGCGATATTTTCGGGCATGTACGCGGGCAGCAGAGGCTCCTTCACGCACTTGCATTCACGAGCGATGGTTTCGGCGATCGTCTCAGCAGCACCCTTGGGGCTGACATAATGTACGCGAGCTTTCATGGTCAATGCATCCTTCCTGATTGGCTTTGATAATGAAGTGGGTTCCGCGCCCACAGGAACAAATTGGTACTGTTGACCATCATACGCCGCTTACGGTACGAATACAAGCATGTTTTCGTGAAGTTTTGCTAACTGTTCATTCACCCTTTTTCACAAATGCGCCATATACTGCACGGATCGCATTTTCGTAGTCCTCTTCGTCCACGCCGATGATGAGGTTTTCTTCGCTCGAGCCCGCGTCGATCATGCGCAGGTTGATGTCGGCCTCGGCCAGCGCGCCCAGCGCCGTGGCCGCAGAGCCGGGGGAGCCCTTCATGCCGCGGCCTACGCAGGCGATCAGCGCCAGAGGCCCGCTCAGCTCGATGGAATCCGGATGGCAGGTCTCGCGGATGCGCTCGAAGATGCTCTCCTTGTGCGCGGCGAGATCGGTATTGTGCACGATGACGCACATGGTGTCGATGCCGGTGGGCAGATGCTCGAAGGAAACGCCGTTTTCCTCCAGCGCCTGCAGGATGCGCCGGCCGAAGCCCAGCTCGCTGTTCATCATGCTCTTTTCGATGGAGAGGATGCTGAAGTTCTTTGTGCCGGCGATGCCCGTGACCACGCGCTCTGGCGGGATGGTGGTCTTGTCGACGATGATGGTGCCCTCGGCGGCGGGGTCGTTGGTGTTGAGGATGCGGGTGGGGATGCCGGCCTTGCGCACGGGGAAGATGGAATCTTCATGCAGCACGGTCGCGCCCATGTAGGAGAGCTCGCGCAGCTCGCGGTAGGTGAGCGTGCGGATGGGCAGCGGGTCCTTGACGATGCGCGGGTCGGCCATCATGAAGCCGGAGACGTCGGTCCAGTTTTCATAGAGGCTGGCGCCGGCGGCGCGGGCCACGATGGCGCCGGTGATATCGGAGCCGCCGCGGGAGAAGGTGTGTACTTCGCCGTTGGGCAGCGCGCCGTAAAAGCCCGGCACGACCGCGCGGGAGACGCCGGCAAAGCGCTGCGCGGCCACGTCGTTGGTCCATTCGGCGGCAAAGGCGCCCTGCCTGTCGAAGTGGATCACCTCGGCGGCGTCGATAAACTCCCAGCCCAGATAGGCCGCGAGCAGCTTGCCGCAGAGATATTCGCCGCGGCTGGCGGTATAGTCCGGGCTGAGCTTCTCGGCGATGTTGCGGTAGACGAGGTCGAGCTCGGCGGTGATATCGCAGGAGAGCGAGAGCTCCTCCACGATGGAGAGATACCGCCGGCGGATGGTGTCGAAGAGCTCGTCATAGCTCTCGCCGGCCATGGCTTTTTTATGGCAGGCGTAGAGCAGGTCCGTCACCTTGGTGTCTTCGCCGAAGCGCTTGCCCGGCGCAGAGGGAACCACAAAGCGCCTGCGCGGGTCTGAAAGGAGGATATCGCGGACGCGGCGGAACTGCTTAGCATCCGCCATGGAGGTGCCGCCGAATTTGGTTACCGTCAGTTCCTTCATGATAAAATAGTTCCTCCTGTATTCCGGTCTTTTTTTCGGGGAGAGCCGGGCAGAAAATAATGATATCTTTTTTGGTACGCTATCCTTGGCGATTATATAGCTTTCGCCAACTTGCGTCAAGATATTCCGCTTTAACGTATGTCGAGGGTTTGGATCGCGTGCGGATTGGACAAGAAGCCAAAGGCGGGGTATAATAGAATACCGCAATGTTTTTGCCGCAACAACCATCAACGGAAAAGGTGCGTTTGAATGAAGAGAGAACAAGAGAGAACAAGGCGCGTCGGCCCGGGCGCGAAGAGGGCGCTGTGCGCGCTGCTGTGCGCGGCGGCGCTGCTGGCCTCGGGCTGCAGCCGGCAGCCGACGGTGGAATTTGAGCCCATGCCCACGCCCGCGGCGGTCATCACGCCCGCGCCCACGCAGGACGTCTATGCGCCCGCGCAGCCCGTGGGCGGCGTCGGCGGAGATCTGACGGTCTCGGCGGATCCGCTCGACCAGCTCTACGCCGGGCAGTGGAGCGGCCAGCCGGCGGACGGGATGGAGCAGGGCTACGCTCCGATGCAGCGGGGCGATATCAACATCGGGCTGGTGCTGGAGGATCAGGCCGTGCTGCATCCGCTCAAGTGCACGCACAGAGACTTGATCAGCATGAACGAGCTGGTGTTCGAAAGCGTGATCGAGCTCGACGACAATTTGCAGCCGGTCGGGCAGCTGGCGGACAGCTGGAGCAATACCGGCGCGACGTATACCTTCCACCTGCGCTCGGGCGTGCAGTTTCACAACGGCCAGCCGCTCAGCGCGCAGGACGTCTATGAATCCTGGCGGTATATCGTGGCGCAGGGCGAGAACGGCCCGTGGTATGACAGGGTGCAGCTGATCGAGGAGATGAAGGTGCTGAGCACGGACGTGCTCGAGGTGGAGTTTGTCAACCCCGGCTTTCTCTCGCTCTATGCGATGACCTTCCCCGTGGTCTATCGCTATTCGCTCGATTATGCCCTGCCCATGGGCACGGGCCCCTATTGGTACACCAATTATTCCGTGGACCAGTATCTGCGGCTGGAGGCGAACCCCTTCTGGTGGAAAAAGGCCGCCAAGGCGAAGAGCATCTCCGGCTGGCGCTATCCGGACACGGCCAGCGCGCAGCAGGCGCTGCTGACCGGGGAGATCGACACGCTGGCCACGCGCTCCGGCCATGTCTCGCTGTATAAGAAGCTCTCGGAATACAACACGGTCGATTATTCGACCAATATCTACGAAATGCTGGTGCCGAACATCACCAGCGGCGCGATGAGCGACCTGCGCATGCGTCAGGCGGTCATGTATGCGGTGGACCGCACGACGATCGCCGAGACGATCTACGGAAACATGGTGCAGGAGAGCGAGGTGCCCGTCGTGCCGGGCAGCTATCTGTACGAAACGCAGGCGGCGCAGTATAACTACAGCCCGGAGCGGGCGCTGCAGCTGCTGCATGAGATCGGCTGGACGGACACGAACGGCGACACGATGCTCGACACGGAAGTGGACGGGCTGCTGGAGAATTTTACGATCAGGCTGGTGACGTACAACGACAACCTCTCCAACGCGCGCTCCGACGCCGCCTATCTGATCGCCGAGCAGATGGAAAAGATCGGCGTGACGGTGGAGATCGAAACGGTGACGAAATCGAAGATGGCCAACGTGTTCAAAAAGGGCGAATTCGACCTGGCGCTGATCGCGGTGAACCTGCCTTATACGCCGGACCTGAGCCGGCTCCTGATGCACGACGGCAAGCTGAATTCTTCCGGCTATGCCAGCAAGGATATGAATAATTTGCTCGTCACTGCCCGCAGCGCGCAGGAAGTGAGCGAGCTGCAGGCGATCTTTTCGCAGATCCAGCTCAAGATCGTAAACGAGCTGCCGTTTTTGGGCATGTATTTCCATACGGGCGCGGTCATCTCTACGGCGCAGGTGCGCTCGCTGCACGGCTTGCAGGAGCTCAATACATGGCGCGGGATGGAGCTCGTGGAGCCGTGAGGCAGGGGCTCTGCCCCTGCACCCCGTTGCGCGGGGCTGCGGCCCCGCACCCTGCCAGAGGGCTCTGCCCTCTGGACACCCGCCAAAGGGGCTCT
>JAUMYC010000089.1 GCA_030528845.1 Eubacteriales bacterium | reverse complement strand
AAGCCGGTCGATACGAACGAGCGTCAGAGGGGCGCGGCCCCTCTGAACTCCCCGCTTCAGGGACATTGTCCCGTAAGACTCCCGTCTTAGAGGATATAGACGCAAACAACGGCATGCCGTTCTTTCGAATGGCATGCCGTTGTTGTTATGACACGGGCGACCGCAAGGGTCGCCCCTACGAATGAGATAAAAGAACGCACGATCCTCCCAACTATATGCCGCAAAAAGAGGAGGCGGGCCATGCGCCCGTCTCCTCTTTGTCGTCAGAAGAAAATATGCGTGATATACTGATCGACCAGCACGAGCAGGCCGAGGCAGAAGGTATACACGGCGAACCACTTCATACCGCTCTTTTTCACCGCCGCGATCATGAAGCGGATGGCAAAAAAGCCAACGACCGCGCTGGTGAGCACGCCGACGATCAACGGCACGATAGGCAGCGCCTCGGCGACCTCGCCGGTCAGGATGTCCTTGCCGTCCATCACGACCGCGCCGAGAATGACGGGGATGGACATCAAAAAAGCAAAATCCGCCGTCTTTTTTCCGTTCAGGCCCATGGCTCTGCCGCCGGCGATGGTCGAGCCGCTGCGGGAGACGCCCGGCAGCACGGCAACGGCCTGCATCAGGCCCATCGCGACGGCGTCTGCGCCGCGCACGTTCCTGTGCTTCCTGTCCGCGCGCCCGAGCAGCCATTCGCCCAGCATCAGCACGCCGCTGGTGAGCAGAAACGCCCAGCCGAGGAAGCCGCCTTCAAATGCGGTGTCGATAAAGCCGCCGAGTCCGTCGCGGACGGCGGCGAAGAACGGCTCCGCGCCCGTGCCGGAGAAGAGGGCCACGAACAGATCGGTGTACAGCAGCCGCATGAATACCGCCGGGATCGTCGCGACGACGAGCCATTTCAGATCGCTCTTCCAAGGGTGGCAGATCATATGCCAGATCTCGCGCCAGTATACCGCGAATACAGCGAAGAGCGTGCCCAGATGCAGGAGCACCTCCAGAGTGATCGAGCCCGTTTCCATGCCGAAGATCTTCTGCACAAGCACAAGATGCCCGGACGAGCTGACCGGCAGAAATTCCGCCAGCCCCTGCACAGCTCCGAGGACGATCGATTGCAAAACAGTCATCCGTATTCCCTTCCTTCCCAGCCTTGCCCTGCGCGCGGCCGGCAAAATCATCTGTCATTATAGCACGCGCGGCAGCGCCGCACAAGGCCGGCGCTACTCCGCAGCGATGACTTTGTAGCGCCCGCTGTCGGCGTCGGCCACGGCGAACCACCAGCCGTCCTTCCAGACATAGCCCTCCAGCCCGTCGGGCGGCTCCGGCGCTTCCTCGCCGGGGATCGCCCACGCCACGCTCTCAGGCACGCCCTCCCGCGCGCAGATGCCCACGGCGCACTCCGGACAGGCGGCGGAATGCCACGCGCGGATAAACACATGCTCCGGCAGCGCGGACAGGCGCAGGGGTTCTGCGGCTGCAAACACCGCCCGCAAGGGCTCGATCCCCTCCGGCCATGCGCGCTCCGGCTCCAGCCCGAGCGCCTGCAGGGCCGTCTGCGCCCCATCGCACGCGGGAGCGCCCCAGTCCGACGGAGCGGCCTCTGCTTCCTGCGAAAGAACCTCCTGCGCAGCTGTGTCGAAATCCGGCAAAGCGCCATCCTCTTCAAGCGAAGAAACATCCTGTGCCGCAGCGTCCAATTCCGATGAGACGGCCTCCGCCTCCCGAGAAGAAACATCCTGCGCGGGGGCGTCCCAATTCGACGGAGCGGCCTCCGCCTCCTGCGAAAGAACCTCCCGCACGATATCCGCTTCTATTTTCTGTGAAGAGGCCTCCAGTGCCGCCGTGTCCCAGTCAGACGGGGCGGTCTCCACTGGCTGTGAAGAGGCCTCCCGAGCTGTCGTGTCTATATCCAACAAAGCGGCCTCTGTCTCCTGCGAAGAAACCTCCTGCGCGGAGGCATCCCCATCCGACGGAGCGACTTCTGCTTCCCGAGAAAGAACCTCCTGCGCGGAGGTGTTCAGTTCGGGCAGATCCGCCTCCGTTTCCTGCAATGAAACCTCCTGCGCGGTATCTGCTTCCGTTTCCTGCGCAGATTCCTCCCTCTCGGAGGAATCCAATTCCAACTGTGCGGTCTCCTCTTTCTGCGAAAAAACCGCCTGCCCGTCAGCCTCATCCGCCTGCGCCTCTGCGGCGGGCTCCTCCGCAGGCGCCTGCCGGGCCGACGCAGCGCCGTCCTGCGCAGGGAGCGCCCGGGAAGCCGTCACCGCGGCGCATGCGGCTTCCTCCGCGCGCGTCCAGTCCACCTGCGTCGAGCCGTTCACATAGCCCGTGAACAGCGTCCTGCATTCTCCGCCGCACAGCTCCAGCACCAAAATCACCGCGTAGCGCTCCAGCGGCAGGCCCTCGATGCAGCGCGGGTCGAACGTCCAATGCAGGCCCGCCTGTCCGCGGTCGCTGCGCCTGAGCGGCCCGATGCGCGCGATCTTCCAGCCCGCGTTCGTCTTCGCCGCCATGACCGCCTGCAGTTCGCCCGCGCAGCGCAGCCCGTTCAGGCTGAACTGCATGCTGCCAAGCATCGTGCGCCTTTCCAGCCGCACATGTCCGCTCATCCCCTGCCTTGCGGCGCGCAGCAGGATCAGCGCGCGCCTGTATTCGTTTTTCGTCATCCAAACGCCCCCTCTCAGCAGCAGGATATGCCCCTGCGGCCGCGCGATATACCGCGCCGCGCGCGGGAGAGCCGACTGGGCGTTGTTTTTTTGCAATAAAAAAGAGCAGCCCGGAAAGGACTGCTCCTGTTTGAAAAAAGACCCCGAAAGTGCCGCTCGCTCCTGCGTTTTCACCCGCCAATGGCAGGGCGGATGCCTGCACGTGCATCTGTCGTCCCCTGGCGCACGAGGCGGGGGCATGACATCAGTCGCGGTAATGACTCCGGCATCCTTTTGTGAAAATGTGGGTAAATGCAGAAACGTTACGAACACCCCAGGAAGAACGATCGCTCGTTCCAAGAAAAGATTATAGACCACCGACCGGCGTCTGTCAATATGCATAGGCTTCCTTTATTTACAAAATCTTTCCTTTGCCCGCTCAGCGCAGGTCGATCTGCGCGCCGGTGAGCCGCAGCCAGTGGTCCGTCTGCAGGACATAGGCCAGCATCTGCGGCCCGGCCATGAGCTGGCCGTACCACGGCGTGCGCGCGGGCGAGAGGTCGCCCTGCGCGAGGCGCAGGATCGCGCCGCGCTCGCAGACCGCCCAGATGGGCGCGTCGTCCTCCCGGGCGAGCGCTGCGATCCGCTCCAGCACGAGCCTGGTATACTGCGGGTTGCACGTCTTGGGGTAAGGGCTCTTTTTGCGGTGCAGCAGCTCCTTCGGCAAAAGCTCGCCCACCGCCGCCTTGAGCAGGCCCTTCGTCTCGCCGCCGAGGGTCTTGAGCCGCCACGGCACGTTGTACAGATAGCGGATGAGCCGGTCGTCGCAAAAGGGCGTGAGCGGCTCGACGCCCGCGGCAGAGCACATGCGCACGGCGCGCTCCTGCAGGTTTGGCATGAAAAAACGGAACACCAGCCCCTGCAGCGCGCGCAGACGGCTCTCGCGCTCCTCCTCGCCCGGCAGCACGGGCAGCGCCGCGCAGGCCTCGTGATAGCGCATCGCGGCATATTGCGTCAGCTTCAGCTTCCTGCGCACCTCCTCCTTCAGGATGCTCTCGCGAAGCGCCAGCGAGCCCGACCAAGGAAAGCCGTCTTTATAGAGCAGCTCTTCTCTGTGAAACCACGGATAGCCGCCGAAGGCCTCGTCGGCGCACTCGCCCATGAGGGTCGCTTCCGAGCAGGCGGAGATGGAGCGCGCAAAGAGCAGCATGGAAGAGTCGATATCCGCCATGCCGGGAAATTCGCGGGCCTGCACGGCCTCCGGCAGGGCCTGCGCCAGCTGCGCGGAGGAGAGCTCTATGCAGACCTGCCTTGCGCCCAGCGCCGCGCACGCCTTCTTCGCCCAAGGGGCGTCCCTGTCCGGGCGGAAGAGAGTGGATTCGAAATAGCGCTCGTCGTCTTCATAATCCACGGAAAAGCCGACCGGCGGCCGGCCTGTCAGATGCGCATACAGCGCCATGACCGCGCTCGAATCCAACCCGCCGGAGATCATGCAGGAGGGCTGCAGCGCGACGGTCTCCGCCACGGCCTGTTCCAGCAGAAAGCGCGTTTTTTCGACCGTGGCGCGCTCGTCGTCTGCATGCTCGCAGGCCTCCAGCGCGAAATACCGGCGCGTCTGCACGCTGTTTTCCTTCGCCACGAGCAGGCAGCCCGGCTCCAGCTCGCGCACGTCCTGCAGCGGCGTGCAGCCGGGCGTGCGCGCGGGGCCGAGGCCGAAGATCTCGCACAGGCCTTCGCGGCCGACCAGCCGCCGCACCCCCTGCGCGTGCAGAAGCGGCAGCGGCCTGTCGGCAAAGACGACGCCCCCGGCGGCGCAGGCATAAAACAGCGGCGCCTCGCCCATCCTGTCCCGGATGAGCAAAAGCCTGCCCGCGTCCCGGTCGATCACGGCGGCGGAGGCCGGGCCTTCCATGCGCTCGGCGAGCTCCTCTCCCCAAAGCCTGTAGCCCGCCAGCAGCAGCTCTGCCTCCGAGGGCCGCTCCGGCAGGCGCGCGCCCTCGCGCATGAGCTCCTTTTCGAGTTCCCTTGCGCTGCGCAGCCGCCCCCACAGGCAGGCCGCCGCGCCCGCATCCGCGCAGGCGCAGGCCGCGCTGAGGGCATGCCGCCCCAGCACATGATAGGGCGCGCGCGCAAACGGCCGCAGCGCAAGCGGCTCTCGGGCATAAAACATTCCCAACGCGGGGCTTTTCATCTTCACATCAACTCCCCGTTTGCATTCCCGAAGAGCATATGCCCCCGCTGCTCGTCCCTATCCGGGATTGCGCCGAAAACGGCGATGTGCTATATTGGTAAAACAACGAAGGAGGTCGATTTTTCGCCATGAAACTGACGGTCTTAGGCTGGCAGGGCCCCACGCCCGGCCCCGGCGGCGCATGCTCGGGCTATCTTCTGCAGGGAGAGAACGGCGAGGCGATCGCTCTGGACATGGGCAGCGGCTCGCTTGCGCGGCTCATGCGCCGCATCGCGCCGCCCGCACTGGGGGCCATCGTGCTCAGCCATCTGCATTGGGATCATATCTCCGACATGCTGCCGCTGAGCTATCTGCCCGGCGCGCTCTCCGTGCCGGTCTATGCGCCGGGCGCGCCCGCCTTTGCGCGGGAGGCTCTGGAAAGCGCGGGCTGGCGCCTGCTGCCGCAGGAGCCCTTTTCGCTGGGCTCTTTCCGCGTGCGCTTTTTGCCGGGCAGGCATCCCGTGCCCTCCTGCTGCGTGCGCGTGGAAGGCGAGGGCAAGGCGTTCGTCTATACGGGCGACACCAACACGCTGCCCGCCCTTGCGCAGTTTGCAAAAGGGGCGGATCTGCTTCTGGCCGACGCCTGCCTCACGGAGGCGAACTGGGCCGAGGACAAGCCGCACCTCTCGCCGCGCCTGTGCGCAGAGCTGGCCGCGCAGGCGGGCGTAAAGCGCCTCTGCCTGAGCCATGTCTCTCCCACGGGAGATGCGCAGACCATGCTCAGCGAAGCCGAGCCGCACTTCCCGGGCGCTGTCGTCGCCCATGATGGGCTGACCATCGCATTCTGATCCCGCATTTTTAGTAGAAAGGGAGGCCGCCTATGGTTCTGAAGCGTCCCGCGCCGGACGAAGGCATGCCCTTCGGGCTGCGCTCGTCTCTGCGGCGCATGCGTCGGCGGCCTCTGGTCTGTCTGGCGCTGAGCTGGGCCGCCGGGGCGATCGCGGGCTATTGCGGCGGCGCGCCGTGGGCCGCGTATCTGCTGCCGGCGGTGTGCTTTGCGGCGCTGACGCTTTGGAGCAGGCGGCTCTCCGCCCTGTGCGCGGCCGTTCTCTTTTTCGCGGCGTGCGTCACGGGCTGCTGCGCGGTGCTGCCGGAGGAAATGCCCCGGCAAAAGCGCCTCGTCGGCGGCGTTGTGTGCGCGGAGCCGCGCCTTGGCGAGGAATACCTGCTGCTCACGCTCGACGACGTTTCCCTCGACGCCGAGCCCTATCCGCACCGCGTGCGGCTCTATCTCTTCCCCAACGAGCAGGAGCTGCCCGCGCTGCAATACGGCGACAGGCTCCGCGTCACGGCGAACCTCTCCTCACCGCGCGGCGCGACCGGCGACGGCGACCACGATTCCGCCGCGCATTATTGGCGCAGCGGCGTCGCGCTCACGGGCAGCGCCGGGCTGAAGGACCTTTCCATAGAAGAGGGCGCGCCCTCGCCGATGCGCTCGCTCATGCGGCTGCGCGGCCTGCTCGCCGCGCGGCTGGATGAACGCTGTCCCGAGCATGCCTCCCTGGCGCGGGCGCTGCTGCTGGGCGATAAATCCACGCTGACGGACGAGGAATACGCGGCCTTCACCGACGCGGGTATCGTGCATCTGCTGGCCGTGAGCGGCCTGCATGTTTCCATCCTCTCCGGCGCGGTGCATCTGTTCCTGCGCCATGTCTGCCGCCTGTCGCGCCGGGCGGCCTATTTCCTCGTGCTGCCCGTCTTCGCGCTCTATGCCGCGCTCACGGGATTTCCCGCCTCCATTTTGCGCGCGCTGCTGTACTTTGCCCTGCTGGAGGCCGCGCCGCTGCTGGGCAGAAAGGGCGACCGGCTCACGGCGCTGGCCTTTGCCTTTCTCGTGCTGTGCTGCCTCAAGCCGCTGTATCTGTTCGACACGGGCTTTCAGCTCTCCTTCGGCGCGATGCTGGGCATCTGCCTGATCTCGCCGGTGCTCGCCTCTGCGCTCACGCCCGCGGCCGTGCTGCGCACGCGCCTGCGCCGCGCGCTCTGGCATCCCATAGCGACCCTCTTCACCTCCCTCGGCGCGCTTTTGGGCGCGCTGCCCATTACGGCCAACCTCTTCGGCACGCTCACGCTCTGGTCGCTGCTGGCCAATATCGCCGCCATCCCTCTGGCGACGGCGCTGCTGCCCGTGCTGCTGCTCTCGGTGGTCTTTGCGCCTGCGGCGTGGCCGGCGCAGCAGGGGCTGGGCCTGCTCGAGGCGCTCGCGCGGCAGATCGGCTCGCTGCCGGACGCGCTGCGCATCCCCATGCCGCGCATGGGCTGGGGCTTTGCGCTGGCCTATGCGCTCATCGCGCTGCTCTGCTGCGCGCAGGCCCCCGTGCGCCGCATTTCCCGGCGCGCCGCCTCCCGCCTGAAGTCCGTGGGCGTATGCGCGCTGGCGCTCGTCGCGGCGCTCTCCTCAGCGTGGGCGCAGGCGCCTGTACTGGGCGAAGAAGGCCTGCGCGTCACCTTCATCGACGTGGACCAGGGCGACAGCGCCCTGATCAACGCGCAGGGCTCCTGCTATATGATCGACACGGGCAACAATTCCTCCGCCGCAAGCCGCCTCTCCGGCAGGGCCATCGCGCTCGAAGCGCTCTTTTTGACCCACCCGGACGACGACCACGCGGGCTATGCGGCCGAGGTGATCGAGGCGGGCCGCGCAAAGGCGGTCTATCTGCCCGAATGCTGGACGCGGCTGGACGTGCCGGAGGAGACCGCCCGGGCGCTGGAAGGGCTCCCGAAGCGCTATCTGAGCGCGGGCGACGTGCTCTCCCTCTCCGAGGACGTCACGGCCACGGTGCTGCACCCGCCCTTGGGCTATCAGCCCGAGGAGGACAACGCCGCCTCTCTGGTGCTGCTGATCGAATACGGCGAGGCCAGCGTGCTGATGATGGGCGACCTCGCCGACGAGGATATCACCTTCCCCATCCCGGACTGCGACGTCCTCAAGCTCTCCCACCACGGCAGCGGCACGGCCTCGGGCGAATTCCTGCTGCGCGTCAGCTCGCCCAGCGCCGCGATCGTCTCCGCCGGGGCAAACAACGGCTACGGCCACCCCGCGCCCGCCGTGCTGGAGCGGCTCTCCGCGCTGGGCGTGCCGGTCTGGTCCACAGCGCAGAGCGGCGATATCACGGCGCAGCTGCTGCCGCAGGGCGGCGCGAGCATAGAAACATGGCTGAGCGAATAAACGACGGAGGAACGCGATGAACTGGAAAGAGCTGTACGAAGCATGGGACGCGGGCACTATCGCAAGCGTCTATCTGTTCCACGGTGAGGAGGAGTATATCAAAAAGAGCGCGCTGGAGCGGCTGCGCGCGAAGCTGCTGCCCGCCGGGCTCGAGGCGCTCAACGAGACGATCCTGGAGGGCGCCGTCGGCGCGGAGCGGATCATCGAAGCGGCGGAGACGCTGCCGATGATGTGCGAAAAGCGGCTGGTCGTCGTGCGGGATTGGGGGCCGCTCTCCTCCGGCAAGGCCAAGGGCGAAGCCGAGGAAGCCGAACGGCTGACAAAATGGCTGCCCCACGCGCCGGAGAGCTGCACGCTGGTCTTCTATTGCCGGGGCAAGGCCGACGGCACGAAAAAGAGCACCAAGGCGCTCAAGGCGCACGAGGCGCTCTTTGCGCCGCTGGACGACGCGACCCTCGCGCGCTGGCTGCGGCAGAGGGCCGCGGAATACGGCGCGAAGCTCTCCGCGCAGGCGGGCGAGGCGCTCGTCTTCGCCGCCGGGCGCGATCTGACCCGGCTCGCCGGGGAGATCGGCAAGCTGGCCTCCTACGCGGGCAAGGGCGGCGAGATCTCCGCGTCGGACGTGCGCGCGCTGGTCTCCCCCACGCCGGAGAGCACCGTCTTCGAGATGATCGACGCGCTCACCGCCGGGCGCTTTTCGCAGGCGCAGAACCTGCTCAAGACCCTGCTCGTCATGGGTGAAAACCGCGTGCGCATCCTGTATATGATCACGCGGCAGGTGCGCCTGCTCTGCCTGACCAGAGAGCTGCTCTCCGCCAAAAAGACGCAGGCCGAGGTGCAGAGCGCGCTGGGCACGACCGGCTACGGCGCAAAGCGGCTCATGGAGCAGGCGCGCCGCATGCGCATAGAGCCGCTGGAGCAGGCCTACGCGCAATGCGTGGAGGCGGAATACGGCGTCAAGAGCGGCCGCTGGCGCGACGAGGCCGCGCTGGACAGGATCATGCTGCTGCTGCGCGCCGGCCTGAAATAACGAAAAAGAGGAGCCTCCCGGAGAGAATGGGGGGCAAAGGATAGAGTTATCCTTCGCATTACATCATGCAAATATCGATACCGCAAGCCTTGGCCGGCTTGCGGTTTCTTGTGCTGCTGTGATAAAATGAAAGAGATAAGCTTGCATTTGGCGGAGGTGATCAAGATGGTTGATATTACTGTTTGGATGCAAAACTTCTTGCAGGTACTCAATGAGACTTTTGCAAACCGCGTATGGTTTGTCGGTCTGCAGGGCAGTTATGGCCGCGGCGAAGCTACAGAAACAAGCGATATCGATATTGTTGTCATTCTGGACGAATTGTCTGCTATGGACATTCAGGCTTATCATGATATGCTGGATCCCCTGCCTCACAGGGAATTGGTTTGCGGTTTCCTTTCAGGCAAAAAGGAAATTATGAATTGGGATCCGGCAGATCTGTTTCAGTTTTGCCATGACACCACGCCAATCAAGGGAAGCCTTGACGAGGTGATGGCAGTTATTGATGAAAGCGCTGTCAACAGAGCAATCAAAACCGGGGCCTGCAATATATTCCACGGATGCGTACACAATATGCTGTATGAAAAGAGCGAAGATATTTTGCGAGGACTGTATAAATCTGCCTCTTTCGTTGTACAGGCAATTGCTT
>JAUMYC010000309.1 GCA_030528845.1 Eubacteriales bacterium | reverse complement strand
CGTGCCGATATATTCGATCAGCCGTTCGGCATAGACGACGAATTTGTTGTACAGAGAGGGCAGCTGGATGATCACGCCGCGCATCTCGACATAGAGCGAGAAAAACAGCACGCCCAGCAGCGAGCAGATCACAAGAACGATCAGCGCCACGCCCAGCCCCGAGCCGATCGTGCGGCTCAGCCGCAGCTTTTTATGCAGAAAGCCCACGGGCTTGTCCAGCATGCGGGAGAGGGAAAAGCCGATGAGGAACGGCAGCAGGATCAGCGCGGCGCGGCCTGTAAGATAGGTGCAGACCAGCGTCACCGCGCAGACAAGGAGCAGCTTGAGCGTGTTCCTCGTCAGGCTCGCCTCGCCCGTGCGCAATCCTTTCCACATAAAGGCCGCCTCCCTGCCGATCGTCTTTTGCGGTTTGTTTCCTATAATTGCACTCTATCATGCCGAAAGCGGGCTGTCAACCGAAAATTCGCCCCGAGAGGCCGAACAGCCCGAAAAATGCCGGGTTTTCTGCGCAAAAAGGCGGGCAGGGCGATATGGCATGCCGAAATCGCATATTCTGACCAGAATTGCATAGCGGTTTTGCGTGGAATTAACACAGGCGACAAAATATGACATATGGCATAACCTGTTCTTAATGTGCTATGCTGAATGCGCAGGGCAGGTATGACGCCTGCAGTAAGCAGAAAGACACGAAAGGAAGGGAATCCAACATGAAGAGAAGGCAACGCGTTCTGGTGTGTATTCTGTCGCTCGTTCTTATGCTCGCGCCGATGGGCGGCTTTAACGCCGGTGCTGAAGAAGCGGGCGTGTATCCGCTGGATACGGACGTCAAGCTGACGATCTGGTCCAGTATCACCGGCGCCGCTTCGGCTTATATCACCAGCCTTTCCGAAAATGCCACGGTCATCGCATATCAGGAAGCGACCGGCATTGACGTCGAGTTTATCCATCCCATCTCCGGTCAGGGGACGGAAAGCTTCAATCTTCTGATCGCGACCGGCACCTATCCGGACATCATGTGCAGCTCCAACTATGCCGGCGGCGTTGCGGCGGGCGTGCTCGACGGCGTTTATGCCGACCTGACCGACTATCTGCCCGTCTACGCTCCCAACTACTGGAGCTTCGTGGAAAACGATCCGGACTTCAGGAAGCTCGCTTCCACCGAAGAAGGCCGTTTCAACACGCTCTACAACTACAAGAACCAGTATGAACCCTACTACTATCGCACCCAGTTCAGGCAGGATCTGCTCGACGAATTCGGCATGGAGATCCCGCTGACGCTGGAAGAATACGAAGCCTATTTCGAGGCCGTGAAGGCCAACCACCCCGAAATGGTTCCTTATGCGCTGAACAACGACGGTCTGGAGTGCTCCATCCTCTGCGCCTGGAACATCGGCGAGATCAGGGGCAGCGGCTCCGGCTGCAACTGGTATGTGGTCGACGGCGAGGTGCAGTCCGGTTATTATGCGCCCGATCTGAGGGAATACCTCGAGCTGATGCATACCTGGTATGAGAAGGGCTACATTTCCACCGACTTTATCACCGAATCTCCCGGCACCCTGTTCAAGACCGGCGAGGCTGCTTCCTGCTCCATCAACGGCTACAGCGTGTTTGCGACCATGAAGGAGCTCGGCATCCCGATGATCTCCGGCCGTTATGCCCGCATCAATCCGGAAGACGAGATCCACACCCTGCGCAGGTATTGGCCCAATAACGGCGGCGACACCTACATCTCCGGCAATGCCGATGAAGAGACCCTCGAAGTCGCGCTGCGCTTTGTGGACTACGGCTACACCGACGACGGCATCCTGCTGATGAACTTCGGCCCCAAGGGTGTCTCCTGGGATGAAGTGGACGAGGACGGCTTCCCGCTCTACAACGACAACATCCTCAACAACCCCGAACTGCCCATGAACAACGCCGAAGAGATCCTGCGCCTGCACGGCACCGGCTGGGCCCGCTATCGCTACGGCGACAAGTACTGCATGGCCACCAACCAGAAGGATCCCGAAGCCTGGGCCTATCGTGAGCGCTGGGGCGACGACGAGACCGTGGACAACTCCTACGCCATGCCTCCGTTCACCCTCTCCGCCGAGGCCGACGAGCGCCTTGCGCAGATCATGACCAACGTCGAGACCCATGCGGAAGAAATGGTGCTCAAGTATATCACCGGCGCTGCGGACCTTGCGCTGTTTGATACCGAGTACACCGCTGTTCTTGAATCCTTCGGCATTCAGGAAGCCATCGACATCTATCAGCA
>JAUMYC010000308.1 GCA_030528845.1 Eubacteriales bacterium | reverse complement strand
CGGCAGGGCTGCGTGCAGCCGCCCCGGTTTGCGCTGCGCCCGGTCAGATAAGCGCTGAGCAGACAGCGGCCGGAATAGGACATGCACATCGCGCCGTGTACGAAGGCCTCGATCTGCATATCGTCCGGCAGATGATCGCGGATGCGCTTGATGTCGTCCAGCGTAGCCTCGCGCCCGAGGATGACGCGGCTTGCGCCCATGGCCTTCCAGGCCAGCGCGGCGCGGCTGTTGAGGCAGTTCGCCTGCGTGGAGACATGCACCTCCAGCTCCGGCGCGGCCTCCTTCAGCACGCAGACCATGCCCATGTCCGAGGCGATGACCGCATCCACTTCTGCATCCCTGAGAAAGCGAGCGTATTCCGCCGCAGGGCCGATCTCGCTCTCCTCAAGGAAGGAATTGGCTGCGACATAGAGCTTTTTGCCCATCGCGTGCGCAAGCGACACGGCTTCGAGCAGCTTTTCGCGCGAAAAGCCCGCCTTGGCCGCGCGCAGCTGCAGCGCGGGCCCGCCGATGTAGGCGGCGTCCGCGCCGAAGGCATAGGCGGTGTTCAGACAGCGCAGATCCCCTGCGGGCGCGAGCAGTTCCGGCATAACAGAGCCCTCTCTTTTTGCGTTTTTTGTTTGTGTTCAGCATACCATATATGTGTTACAAACAAAAGTTTTTCTATACACAAACGCGCGCTTTTGCGGTATACTGTCAGCAGGGAACATTTTCAGGAGGAGGGATCGCCCATGTCCAGCTACGTCACCCGAAAAACCCCCGGAGATACCGAATGGTTCCGCATGGATCGCTTCGGCATGTTTATCCATTGGGGCCTCTATGCCATGCCCGCAAGGCATGAATGGATAAAAACATACGAGAGGATCAGCGAGGAAAAATATGACAAGTATTTCAAATATTTCGACCCGGACCTCTACGACGCGCGGGAATGGGCGAGGATGGCCAAAAAGGCGGGCATGAAATACGCCGTTCTGACCTCCAAGCACCACGAAGGCTTCTGCATGTTCGACAGCGCCTATACGGATTATAAATGCACCAATACCCCCGCCGGGCGCGATCTTGTAAAGGAATACGTCGAGGCTTTCCGCGCCGAGGGGCTCAAGGTGGGCTTTTACTATTCGCTCATCGACTGGCACCACCCAGAATTTCCCATCGACCGGCTGCATCCGCGCCGCGACGATGCAGACGCCTATGAGCTTTCCAAAGACCGCGACATGAAAAAATACGCGCAGTATATGCGCGATCAGGTGACCGAGCTTTTGACGAACTACGGCAAGATCGATATCCTCTGGTTCGATTTTTCTTATCCGGGCGCCTCCAAGGAGGACAAGGAATGGATGAGGGGCAAGGGGAAAGAGGATTGGGAATCCGAACAGCTCATCGCCCTTGCGCGCAGCCTGCAGCCGCATCTGATCATCGACAACCGCGCCGACATGGAGCAGGATCTCTGGACGCCCGAGCAGTATCAGCCCATGGAATGGATCCGTCATAAGGAAACGGGCGAGCTGGTCACGTGGGAAGCCTGCCAGACCTTCTCCGGCTCGTGGGGCTATTTCCGCGACGAGAGCACCTGGAAGAGCCCGGAGATGCTCATCCGCATGCTGGTGAACACCGTGGCCCTCGGCGGCAATCTGCTCATGAACGTGGGCCCGACGGCACGCGGCGAGTTTGACAGCCGCGCAAAAAATGCGCTGCAGGTCTATGCGGACTGGATGCACGGCAACGCGCGCTCCATCTACGGCTGCACCATGGCCGAGCCCGGCATCAAGGCCCCGGCCGACTGCCGCCTGACCCAGTCCGAGGACGGCAAGCGCCTCTATGTCCATATCTTCGCCTATCCCTTCGGCCATCTGTATCTGGAGAACATGGCCGGCAAGGTGGATTACGCACAGTTTTTGCACGACGCCAGCGAGATCCTGATGGAGGAGGGTAAGGTGGACCATTTCAGCGAGGGCACCGCCGAACAGGACGGCCTGCTCATCCTCAAGCTCCCGCCGGTCAAGCCGGACGTGCTCGTGCCGGTCATTGAGCTGTTCCTCAAATAATTATTTTCGCGCAGGCGCTATCCGGCCGCCCGGACAAAAGCCCGGGCGGCCTTTGTCTGCCCAGCAAAAAGCATAGAACACATTGAAAAACGCGCCGAAGTGTGATATAATATATTGTTGCGAAAGCCGAAAAGCGCCTGCGCGGCGCGAAGCGGCCCGACTCCCGGCGAGGGAACGACGACAGAAGGAGTGAGTTTTAATTATGAAAAGACTG
>JAUMYC010000307.1 GCA_030528845.1 Eubacteriales bacterium | reverse complement strand
TGCTTTTCGGTATGCCCGTCATTCACGCGACCGGCGGATTTGACGGCGAAGTGCTCATCGACGGACAGAGCACGCACATCGCCTCCCCGCACGACGCGATGCTCAAGGGTATCGGCATGGTTCATCAGGAATTCATGCTTCTGCCCGGCTTTACCATCACCGAAAATATCAAGCTCAACCGCGAAATCACTACCCCCAACGTCTTCTCCCGCATCTTTGGCAAGAATTTGGAAACGCTGGACAGAAAGACCATGGCTGAGGACGCCCGCAAGGCGCTTGACAGCGTGGGCATGTCCATTGATGAATATACGCTGGTGGCCGGTCTTCCGGTCGGTTACATGCAGTTTGTTGAGATTGCCCGCGAAATCGACAAGACCGGCGTCAAGCTCCTCGTCTTTGACGAGCCGACCGCCGTGCTCACCGAGAGCGAAGCGGCTCAGCTGCTTAAGGTCATGAAGAGCATTGCCGCCAAGGGCATTGCCATCATCTTTATTACGCATCGTCTGGACGAGGTTATCGAGGCCGCGGACGGCGTGACCATCCTGCGTGACGGCAAGTTTGTCGCCGAGACGCGCACCAAGGACACCATCGTCACCGCCGATCCGCGCGAGTTCGCCGCGGATGCGCCGGTTGCGCTGCATGTCAGCCACCTCGCCGTGGATATGCCGGGCGAGATGGTCAAGGACGTTTCCTTCGACGTGCACGAGGGCGAGATCTTCGGCATCGGCGGTCTCGCCGGTCAGGGCAAGATCGGCATCCCCAACGGCATCATGGGCGTCTATGAGGCGAGCGGCGAGGTGACCCTCTTCGGCCAGCCGGCCAAGCTCAACGACGCGAAGGCGGCGCTGACCAGCGGCATGTCGATGGTTTCCGAGGACCGCCGCGGCGTGGGTCTGCTGCTGGATGAGAGCATCGAGGACAACATCGTCTTCAACGCCATGCAGGTTAAGGGCGAGTACCTCAAAAAGGCGCTCTTTGGCACGCTCAAGGATTCCAAGGCCATCCGCGATCATGCCAACAACATGATCAAGGAGCTGGATATCCGCTGCTTCGGCGCGATGCAGCACACCGGCACGCTCTCCGGCGGCAACCAGCAGAAGGTCTGCATCGCCCGCGCGCTGGTGATGAATCCCAAGTTCCTGTTCGTTTCCGAACCTACCCGCGGCATCGACATCGGCGCCAAGAAGCTGGTTCTGGAAACCCTTGTCAAGCTCAACCGCGAGCAGGGCATGACCATCGTGATGGTCTCCTCCGAGCTGCAGGAGCTGCGCAGCGTGTCCGACCGCATCGCCATCGTGAGCGAGGGCAAGCTGGTGGACATCCTCTCCCCCGACGCCTCCGACGCCGACTTCGGCCTTGCCATGAGCGGCATCAAGCCCTCTGAACACAACCAGAAAGGAGATGGCGAAGCATGACCCAGTCCAAGACCAAGCGCATCATAGCCATCCTCCTGGCCGTGATTGCCGTCGTGCTGATTGTGACCGGCGCGATCAACCTGCCCAACCGCTCCGGTGAAGCCGGCAGCAAGAATCTGCGCGCCCTGCGCATCCGCACCATCCTCAACGCCACCGGCGAGGGCGTGGTGGAAAGCTACGTCGCCATCGCCAAGAAGGAAGCCACGGCTGCGGCCAAGGCTGCCGGCGGCGGCATGAGCGCGATCCGCGACGCCGTGGCCAAGGCCGAGGAAGAAACCCGCGCCAAGTATTCCAACACCTCTGTGGATTACTCCACCATCGACACCGAAGCGCTGGAAGCCGCCGTTTCCGTGTACGGCTACGCGCTGAAGGCCTATGAGGACAGCAAGGCTGCCGCCGAGAAGGCGTACATCGACGCCCACTACGAGGAAGCCAAGGCTGCCATGGAAGCCGACCGTGAGGCGAAGCTCGCCGCCGGTATGGAAGTGAGCGACAATGAGACCGTGACGGTCGATATGTCCGGCTTCAAGGCGACCGCTGAAATGGACGCCCTGCTGGTCAAGGCCGACGAGGCCTATCTGGAACTGGGCGAGGCCCTCAAGGGCATCTACCCCGTCATGGATGATGACGCCCTCACCAAGCTGAAGGGCACCATCGCCGCCATCACCTATCAGGCGGGCGACGATTTCACCACCCAGTACGACCGCTACATGGAAGCGGGAAGCGGCAGCGCCGTTGAGAACGGCTTCTCCATCTTCCTCATCCGCTACGCGGACGACCTGATCTATTTCGGCGCCGCGCTGATCGTGGCCGCGCTGGCGGTGCTGTTCAGCGAGCTGCTGATTGCCAAGCTGGGCATCCCGCGCG
>JAUMYC010000088.1 GCA_030528845.1 Eubacteriales bacterium | reverse complement strand
TGTGCAGGCGGTCGGCCAGCTTGATCAGCACCACGCGGATGTCCTTGGCCATGGCAAGGAACATCTTGCGCAGACTTTCGGCCTGCCGCTCCTCGCGGGAGGTGAAGTCCAGCTTGTCGAGCTTGGTCACGCCGTCCACCAGCGCGGCGATCTCCGCATTGAATTCGGTCTCGATCTCCTTCACGCCGATGGACTCGATGTCCTCCACGCAGTCGTGCAGAAGGCCGGCGGCGATGGTGGTATGATCCAGCATCAGCCCCGCGAGGATCTCCGCCACGCGATAGGGATGCGTGAAATAGGGCTGGCCGCTCTTCCTCATCTGCCCTTCATGCGCTTTTGCCGCGTAATTATAGGCCTTTTCGACCAGCGCGACGTCTGCATCCGGATGGTATTTGAGCAATTTGCTCAGAAGCGCCGCAAGCTGCGGATCGCGCTCCTGTTCTGCCGGGGCGTTCTTGCCATACGGTTCCGTCAAAGCAGCCGCCTCCTTTCACGAAGCTGAAGGATGTTTTGAAACACTTTATTTTGCATAGGATCGATCTTTATTCCCCGGGACACCTGCAGCGCCAGGGGCTCCTCGCAGATCTCTGCGAGGCCCATGTCCTGCAGCGCCAGCAGCGCCGCGAATACGGCGTGCTCGGGCAGGTCTGCCTCCAGAGCGACCTCCCGGACCAGCGCCTCTGTGTCGCGCACCCGCAGCGGCCGCGAGGAGAGCCTCAGCGCCGCGACATAGACCTCGCGCAGCGCGTCCACGTCCGGCAGGCTGTCCGTCCAGCACTCTCCCTGCTGCACGCCCCGCAGCGCATACAGCGCCGCGCCCGTCTCCTTCGCCCTTGCGGCGAAAAATGCCGGATCGATATCCAGCGCGACGATGCTCTTCACTCCGCGCGGGACAGGCCCGCACGGGCAGACGGCGATCGTCGAAAAGCAGCGCGCGTCCTGCGTCCATGCGCCGAAGACGACGTCCGGCAGAAAGGGCGCCTCGCAGGCGACGAGCGCTTCGTACAGCTCCCGCGCCGCGCCGACCCCGGCCGCCGCGAACACGACGCCCTGCACGTTTTCCGCAAGGAGCGCCGCCGCCTGCCGCAGATCGAGCGCCTCTGCGCCGCCTGTTTTCCCTTCAGTATACAGGATTTCTGTTAAGAACGCTTGCGGAATGTGTTCCTGCTGCGCCTTTCGCAGCTGCTCGTCGGCCTGCGCGGGCAGGATCCTGCTGAGCATGCACTGCGCGCGCCGCACGCCCTGAAACTCGTTCACCTGCAGCGCGCCGATCGCCCTTCTCTCCTGCCCCGGTTCGAGCTCGTCGGCCATTTCGCCGCGCCCGAACCAGATCGCATCCAGCCGCGCGTCGTCCTCGCCGAGCATGGCCAGCTTCAGATGGCTGCCGTCCGAGCCGATGCGCCGGACGCCCGCGGGTGCAAATTCCGTCAGAAACAGCGGCGCGGGGTTGCCCATGCCGAAGGGGCGCATGCGCTCGAGCGCAAGGCAGGTCTCCACGTCCGCCTCGCGCACCTGCGCCTCCACGTCGTAGCCATACGTGGGGATCCACGTCTCCGGCGGGATATTCTCGCGCAGATAGCGGTCGATATCCGCGCAGAAGCGCTCGAAGTGCACCGCGTCCAGCGTGAGCCCCGCCGCCGCGGTATGTCCGCCGTATTTGGTCAGATATTCCGCGCAGGATTTGATCGCAAGGTAAATATCCACGCCCTCGATGCTGCGACACGAACCCTTGAGCACGTCTCCCTCCTGCGCGAAGAGGATCACCGGATAGTGATATTCCTCCACGAGGCGGGAAGCCGCGATGCCGATCACGCCGCTGCTCCATTCCCCGGAGCGCAGCACGATGGCACGGCGCTGCGTGAAATCAAAGGCGGCGAGCTGCACGTGCGCGTCCTGCGCCACTTTGCGCTCCAGCATGCGGCGGGCATTGTTTTCGTCGTTGAGCTCCTTGGCCAGCTGCTCGGCTTCCTCGAGCGTCTTTGCGCGCAGCAGCCTGTAGGAGCGCTCCGCGCTGCCCAGCCGCCCGCCCGCGTTCAGCCTCGGGCCGATCTGAAAGCCGAGGGTGTCCTCCGTCAGGGCCCGCTTCTCCATGCCCGCCTCGCGCATCAGCGCCAGCAGGCCGGGCCGCAGCCCTTCGTTCATCTTCCGCAGCCCCGCCGCCACGATCGTGCGATTCTCGCCCACCAGCGGCACGATGTCCGCCACCGTCGCCAGCGCCGCGATGTCGATGTATTCCCGGGCGAATCGCTCGTCAAGCGCGCAGGCCAGCTTGAACGCGACGCCCGCGCCGCACAGATGCGGACAGGGATACTCGCCCACCTGCGCGCTGCACAAAATGCACGCCGGGAGCGCCTCTTTGGTCGTGCGGTGGTGGTCCGTCACGATCACGCGCATGCCCAGCTCCATCGCCAGATCCGTGTTCGGCTTATCGGAGATGCCGCAGTCCACCGTGACGAGCAGCTGCACGCCCTCTCCGGCGAGCTCCCGCACGGCGTTTTCATTCAGGCCGTAGCCTTCCTCCGCGCGCAGCGGGATGCGCACGCGCACGTCTGCGCCAAGCTCCTCCAGCGCGCCCGCGAGGATGGCGCAGGCGGAAACGCCGTCCACGTCGTAATCGCCGTAGACGCAGATCCTCTCGCCCCGCGCGATCGCCGAGCGGAGCTCCTCGGCCGCCTGCGCGACGCCGGGAAAGAGCAGCGGATCGTGCAGCGGCTGCTCGAGCGGGCGTAAAAACACGTCCGCCTCCTGCGCGGAGGAAATGCCCCGCGCGCGCAGGAGCCTGTGCAGGATCACGGGTATCTCCTCCGGCCGTTCCCACGCGCAGACATCCTGCGCGCGCCTCTTGAGCTTGTACATGCGTCTTCCCCTTTGGCAAAGCTGTTGTTTTCGGGCTGCATTCATAAAGAGAAATCAGGAACCGGGTGAACGCCCAATTCCTGATTTTGCATTGCTTGTGTGATTATTTGGCAAGAGTCTTCCACAGGCCGGGAGTGAGAGAACACATGCCGGCGAGCATGACGACCACGCTGATGATCGCGACGGGCATAGAACTGCCAAGGCCGAAGGTGACCGCCAGATAGGCAGAGGCGATCACAAGCAGCACGGGCGTCTGCAGATCCGCGATGCCGACGCTGTATTCCGGATCCGCCTTGAGCCTGCCGCAGACGACCACGGACAGGACATAGCTCAGCACAGCGGAAGCGCCCACGAGCGCAGTCGTGGCGGCGGAAACAGCAAAAACAGCGGAGAGCAGCACGCTCAGAGAGCCCGTGACAACGGCCACGACAAAAGCGCACAGCGCGGGCACAGCGCCCTTGCACCAGCCAAAGCGCAGCGCGCCGTAGAGATAGCCCACGACGAGCAGCACAACAAGGCCCAGCAGCACCGGGAGCATATCGCCGAAGCGGCGCTCGCCCTGCGCAGCTTCAAAGCTCTCGGCATAGGCCAGCACGGCAGCGGGATATTCCGCCTGCACGGCGGCGAGCAGCTTCTGCGCGGAGTTCTCAAGCTTCTCCTGCGCCATGGCGCCGGTCTCCAGCTCGATGACCGTCCTGCCCGTCTCCAGAACGACGGGGCGCACAAAGCCCGCGCCTTCCAGATAGCGCGGCACGGCGGCTTCGTCATAGGTAGAGCCGACTTCGATGCGCACAGCGCACCCGCCGTTGGTCTGCTTGCTGCCCAGACCGACGGTGCTCTTCATGACCAGCGCAGCGACGAGCAGAACGACGGCTGCGATCAAAAACATCGAAACATTCTTTTTCATCGTTCTCTCCTCCTTACTTGGTCTCTTTGGCGCGCTTGTCCACCAGACAGGTGAGCAGCGGCCTGGTAAAGGCGGCGGTGAGCACGAGCGCGACCAGCGAGCCGATCGCGAAGGGGCCGGTGAAGCCGGAAACTGCAGCGCCGAAGAAGTACTGCAGCATCAGGGCGGCCGCGATGGCCACACCGCAGATCTCCAGAACGGCAAGGCCGCTCTCGCGCCATGCAGCGCGCACGGCTTCCGCGCCGGTCAGGTCTTCATCCGCCAGATACACGCGGACCTTGAACAGCAGGATCTCGCTGCACAGATACAGGAGCGCAAGCGCGCACGCCACGCCGAAGAAGCTGACGGAGCTGAACTGCAGATACGGGATCAGGCCGTGGATATAGACGATGACCACGGCGGCGAGGATGCCGGTGAGCGCCGCGATCGCGCCGCAGCCCTTGAAGGAGATGATCAGGCTGAGGGCGATGATGACCGCGATGGACGCGATGAGGATCATGCCGTTGTCAAACTGCTCTTCGCTCATCACGCCGGGCACGAGGCCGCTGGCGGCGGTGTCGATGGCCGCCTCGATGCGGCCGCTCTGCAGAGCCATATAGAAGTTGGAGGCGTCCGTCGCGCTTCCAAAGCTGACGCCGGTGGAAAGCAGCTGGGAAGCGGGCGCTGCGGTGAGCGCGATGCCGTCAAAATAGACATTGGTCGTTTCGTTGACATCCTCGGTCATGTCCGCCCATGCGGAGAGGGCCTCCTGCTCCACCTTGAAAGAAACGGTGTAGACAGAGCCGCCGGCGTCCGGAACGACCTGAGAGGAGATGATATCCTCGCCCTCGAGCACGACCTCGCCCTGCTCGTTGGTGAAATAGACATGGCACGGCTGGGTGAGCAGGTAGAGGATGCTGGTGGCTTCGTCGAGATCGTCGGTGGGCAGCTCCACGCGGATGCGGCTCTCGCCCTGCGCCATCACGGACACGCCGCGCATGGTGAGCATCTCGGCGCGCGTCTTCATGGCCTTGAGCGTCTTGTCAAACAGCTCCGGAGAAGCCGGCGCGGAGGCCGTCTCTTCGGAAGCCTCTTCGGCCGTCTGCCCGGCGGGCTGCTTTACGTTAAACACGATGTAGCTGCTCTTGGCGAAATCGCCGCCCCTGGTGATGCCGTCCGCAGCCGGGATCAGAATGTACTTGCCGACCTGAACGCCCGTGATGCAAAGCACGGTCAGCAGCACTACGACCAGCGCAGCGACAGCCAGGGAAAATAGATTCTTTGTCTTCATTGCCCTGTTTCCTCCCTGAAATAGCGGGCCTCGCCCGCCGGTGCGATCTTACACCTGATATTCGCTCATTATACACTTATTACCGCAAACCGTCAACGATTTTCGCGCACGGCGGATTCACTCTCCGGAGACAAGCGAGGTATACGTCGGGTCGTAGCAGGGGTTGTCCGGATGCGGGTCGGTCGGGTCCCAGCCGTCCTGCGCCTCCGGCCACCAAAGAGAGCCGTATTCCGCCTCGCTGCGCTCGCATTTGCACATGAGGATCCAGCAGCCCTGCGACACGTTCTCATAGATCCATTTTGCATCCGCAGCCAGCAGGCGGATGCAGCCGTGCGAGGCATTCGTGCCCAGCTTTGCATATTCTTCCATGTCCATCCTGCTGCGGCGCGTGCCCTCGTAGGGCAGCGAATGGAACCAGATATGCTCGCGGAAGCGCGTGCCGTATTGGCAATAGACGTTTTTTTCGATCGTCGTCATCCATTCCAGCCGCGCCGAATGCGCCCGATACAGCCCGTTGGCGACGGTATTTTCATACGCGCCCGTGGAGCAGACCATGCGGCGGATCAGCTTTGTCAGCAGGCCGTCCTCGTCCCGCTCATACACGCGCACGACCTGATTTCCCTTGTCGATCTCCAGATAATACGGCAGATCCTTCGTATCGCCGACCACGACGTACAGCACGCGCTTTGCGCGCCCGTCCTCGCTCGCCGCGGTCAGGCGGCATTCGCCCTTGCCCACGACGCCGATATGCCCTTCGCTGTCCACCTTCACGATCTTTTTATTGGAAGAGCTCCACCGCACGGGCTGGCTCGCAGTCTCGGGATAGACCGACGCGCCCAACGAATAGACCTCGCCGATGGCAGAGTCGTCCAAAATGAGCGTCTGCACGGGCAGCTCTTTACCTTCAAAGGTAAGGTCGATCCTCTGCGCGCAGGGCAGGATCGTGAGCGTATGCTGCGCCTGCGCGCCGAAGCCGTCGGCCGCCTGCGCGGTGATGACGACCTGCGTCGGCTCGACGACCTTGCCGCCCGTGACGCGGCCTTCGCCGTCCACCTGCGCGACGCTCTCGTCCGAGCTGCTCCAGCGCATTTTGCGGGAGGTCGCGTTTTCCGGCGAGACAGTCGCTTCCAATTGTGCCGTGTCGCCGCCGGTGAGCTGCGCGGGGCCGCTCAGCGCGACCGAGCGCACGGGGTACACCGCGAAGACCGCGGCCTTGCCCACAGCCTTGCCGCTGTCTGCCGCCGTCGCCTGCACGGTATATTTTCCCTCGCCGGTGATCGTCAGAAGTCCGTTTTCATCGATCGACGCTCCCTCGCCCTGCACCTTGTAGCGCACGCCCTGCGCAGCGCCCTCGGGCAGCACTGCGGCGCTGAGCTGCAGCTGCGCCGCGCCCGCGCCGATATCCACATTTCGGGAAGAGAACCGCTCGCCCTCGCAATACAGCGCGACCTCCTCCGATTCCGGGCGCACCGCAACGCGCCAGACATAGGACACGCCGCCGCGCTGCGCGGTGATATAGGCCGTCTGCACGCCCTGCACCTCCAGCGCGCGCACGTTGCCCCATTTGTCCACCCGCGCGATGCGCTCGTCGCTGGTGGTCCATTCCGTATTTCCCTTGGAAACGAGCTTGCGAAGCGGCGCATCGTCAAACCAGCGCAGCTCGCCCCGGGTCATCTCCGCCTCTTCATGCACGATCCATTCGCCTTCCACCGCCTGCGCCGCGCCCAAAAGCGCGCACAGCAGCACGAGCAGCAGCACGACCGTCTTTCTCTGCAGCATCCTCTTCCACGCCCTCTTTTCTTCGATTCCGCTCCTATTCAAACACAGTTCGGCGGCTTTGTCAATTTCAGGGCAAAAAGAGATGGATTTGCGCGCGCAAATCTGCTATAATATTCTGAACCCATCAAACGACCGATATAGAAAAAAGGAGCCCCGCCGATGAATATCCCGAACCTGCTGACTCTCCTGCGGCTGTTTCTCATCCCCGTGTTTTATTCGCTCTATCAAAAAGACCTCTACCTCTACGCCATGCTGGTCTTCCTTCTGGCCAGCTTCACGGACTTTCTGGACGGCTATCTGGCGCGCAAATGGAACCAGATCACCAATTTCGGCAAGCTGGCCGACCCCATCGCCGACAAGGTGATGGTGCTGACGGCGCTGTATTGCCTTGCGGCGGACGGCCGCATCCCGTGGTTCGCTCCGGCCGCCATTTTGGCCAAGGAGCTGCTGATGGTGGCGGGCGGCGCGTTCCTGCTGGGCAAAAAAGTGGTCGTGCAGGCCAATATCTGGGGCAAGGCGGCCACCTTCGCCTTCATCATCGCGCTCGCGCTTGTGTTCCCCTGGCACGGGGTCGAGTTTCTCTACCGCGCGGGCAATATCCTCGTGATCCTCGCCACGCTCCTGAGCCTCTGGGCCATGGTGCAGTACGGCTGGAATATGTTCCGGCAGCTCCGCGGGATGCAGAAGGACTGAAGTTTGCGTTTGCGTGAAATCTGCCCCCGGGCGCTTGACCGGGGCCTTCCCCTTGGCTATAATACAAGCAGAATATCTGTCTGTGATGAAGAGGAGTATGCGCCGATCATTCCCAAGAGAGGGCGGTTCGCCGGCTGAAAGGCCGCCCGGAACGGATGCGCAGAAGGTCGCTTCGGAGACATGCCCGGTGAACGGAGTAGCCGGCACGGCCCGCGCCCGATAACGCGCGCCCGAGGCTCATATGCACGCATATGGGCGAATTAAGGTGGTACCACGGCATTGCGCCCGTCCTTATCGTTGCGATAAGGGCGGGCTGTTTGTTTTTATGCGGAAAGGAGCTGGTGCTTTTGACTGGAGCAGACGGCGTTCGCTCGACGGCGAAGGGCATTCTTGTACATGAAGGGAAAGTGCTGCTCAACCGCTGCCGCGACCGATACAACGGCGATTACTTCTGCCTGCCCGGCGGCGGGCAGGAAAAATACGAGACGCTCGGCGAGACCCTGCGGCGCGAAATGCTCGAGGAGACCGGCTACCGCGTGACGGACCTGCGCTTTGCGGGGCTGTTTGAGGAGATCTGCGACGACGAGGGCTACCGGCGCGCGTACCCGCAGTATTGCCACAAGATGTACCACTTTTTCGTGTGCGGGCCGGAAAGCCTCGAGCGCGCGGAAGTGACCGAAATGGACGAGAGCCAGCTCGCCTGCGAGTGGTTCCCCATCGACGAGCTGGACGGGATGAACATCCACCCCAAGGCGCTCGGCGCGCATCTGCGCGAGATGATCGAGCGCGAAATTCCGCTTTTTCTCGGCTCGGAGCACGCTCCGCTGCCGCACGGATAAAGAAAACTCTACCGAATTATATACAGGGAGTGAATCGAATTGGAGAACAACAAGTTTCAGCTTGAAAAGGTCTATGCGCCGCAGGAGATCGAAAAGCGCATCTACAAGACCTGGGAAGAGGGCGGCTATTTCACCGCCAAGCGCGTGGAGGGCAAAAAGCCCTTCACCATCGTGATGCCGCCGCCGAACATCACCGGTCAGCTGCACATGGGCCACGCCATGGACTGCACCCAGCAGGACACCCTCGTGCGCTATCATCGCATGAAGGGCGATCCGACCCTCTGGCTGCCCGGCACAGACCACGCCGCCATCGCCACCGAGGTGAAGATCGTGGAAGCCATGGCCAAGGAAGGCATCACCAAAGACAGCCTCGGCCGCGAGGGCTTCCTCAAGCGCGCGTGGCAGTGGAAGGAAGAATTCGGCGGGCGCATCGTGCATCAGCAGCGCACCATGGGCGTGAGCTGCGACTGGAGCCGCGAGCGCTTCACCATGGACGAGGGCTGCTCCAAGGCCGTGCGCGAGACCTTCTGCCGCCTGTACGAAAAGGGCCTGATCTATCGCGGCAACCGTCTGGTCAACTGGTGCCCGGACTGCATGAGCGCCATCTCCGACGCCGAAGTGGAGCACAAGGAGATGGACGGCAACTTCTGGCATCTGCTCTATCCGGTCAAGGAGACCGGCGAGATGCTCGAGCTGGCCACCACCCGCCCCGAGACCATGCTGGGCGACACCGCCGTGGCCATCAACCCCAAGGACGAGCGCTACGCGCATCTGCACGGCTGCCACGTCATGCTGCCGTTGGTGAATAAAGAGATCCCGATCGTCTGCGACGAGCACGCCGACATGACCAAGGGCACCGGCGTGGTGAAGATCACCCCCGCCCACGACCCCAACGACTACGAAGTGGGCCAGAGGCATTCCCTCCCTATCGTGCGCGTGTTCACCTATGACGGCTATATGACCGGCGCCGCCGACAAGGCCGCGGCCGACGAGCTGCTCGCCTCCGGCAAGGCGACCGTGAACGAGCCCGAAGTGCTCGACTGCGGAAAATACGCCGGCATGACCACCGCCGAGGCGCGCAAGGCCATCGTGGAAGACCTCAAGGCGCTGGGCCTGCTCAAGTCCATCGAGCCCATCAAGCACGAAGTGGGCGTGTGCTATCGCCATTCCAAGACCGTCATCGAACCGATGGTCTCCAAGCAGTGGTTCGTGGACATGAAGCCGCTGGCCATCCCGGCCATCGACGCCGTGAAGAGCGGCAAGACCCAGTTCGTGCCGGACCGCTTCTCCAAGCAGTACATGAACTGGATGGAGAACATCCGCGACTGGTGCATCAGCCGCCAGCTCTGGTGGGGCCATCGCATCCCCGTTTGGTATTGCGAGGACTGCGGCGAGATGATGGTGCTGCGCGAAGACCCGTGCTGCTGCTCCAAGTGCGCAAGCAAGAACATCCGTCAGGACGAGGACGTGCTGGACACCTGGTTCTCCTCCGCGCTCTGGCCGTTCTCCACTCTGGGCTGGCCGGAGCAGACCGAAGACCTGAAGTACTTCTACCCCACCGACGTGCTGGTGACCGGC
>JAUMYC010000306.1 GCA_030528845.1 Eubacteriales bacterium | reverse complement strand
GGATCAGGAGACGCTGGCCGCCATCAGCGCCGAGCTCAATGAAAAGCGCGAGGCTGCCGAGGCCAAGGCCATTGAGACGGCGCAAAGAGAGGCGCAGGCGGTGCTGGAGGCGACCAAGACGGCCATCGCCGCCAACTGGTTCGGCGAGTTTGATCCCTATGACGAGGAGGCGGCGTGGAGCCGCCTGACGCAGGATATCACGGTGCTCGACGTGGACCAGAAGGAGAAGGTCTATCTTTCCGACGGGCCGAATGGCAAGCGAAAGACGAACGACGAGCACCGCGGTTTTTTTTATGGCGAGTCGGTCGCCGTGCGCGTGCTGGAGGAGCAGGACGGCTGGTCTAAAATAGAGGCGTATAACGACTGCGACGAGCTGGAGCAGGGCTGGGTGCGCCCCGGCAGAATCAAGACGGTGACGCCCAACCAGACGTACGGTATCATCGTGGACAAGCGCACGCAGCGCCTGTATCTGTACAAGGAGGGCAAGCTGCTCACCGAGCTGCTGGTTTCCACCGGTATCACCACCGGCCAGAACGAGGATTTCAACGAGACGGCCTCCGGCGAATTCCTGCTGTGCAGCTGGACGGGCGGCTTCTGGTCGGGCAATCTCTGGTGCGATCAGGCCATCCGCTTCAACGGCGGCGATCTGCTGCATCTGGTGCCGGAGATCTACTACGGCGATCTGGTCGGCGTGCTCGCGGACGGCACGGGCGATTTCTCCATCTGCGAGCGGGCGCTGGGCTCGCGCGCGTCGCACGGCTGCATCCGCGTGCAGCGGGAAAAGAACGAGGATGGCTACAACCACGCATGGCTCTGGAATAACCTGATGGGCCAGAAGAACATCAAGATCATCGTCTGGGACGACGACGGCCGCCGCCTGCCGGTGACGCAGGCGAAGACGCCCATGTACTACAATCCCGACGGCGGCAAGATGTTCCATGCGGATCAGTACTGCAAGGGCGTCAAGGATCGATACCTGCCGCTCAAGGAGATCACCTACGGCGATCTGGCGCGCTATCCGTTTACCGGCCTGACGCCCTGCTCCACCTGCCAGACGCCCGAGCGGCCGGAGGTTGTCGCCTCCTGGAATGCCGTCATCGATCAGGCGTATGAGGAGCTGGGCATGACGCCGTAACCGGACTTAGAAAACAGCCCGGAAGCTACCAGGCAACAAACAACATCAGAAAAACTGTACCGAAGAACGGAGAGAAACCGGATGAATACTGTGAAGCCGCCTCATGTCGGCATGCGCACATTCAAGACCGCCCTTGCTACGGCCTTCTGTGCACTGATCTATTACTTTACGGACCGCAGCCCTGCCTTCGCCTGCATCGGCGTCATTTTCGGCATGGGCGCTAATATGGAGGACGCCAAGAAGAACGGCGGCAACCGCCTCTTCGGCACGATCATCGGCGGTGTGATCGGCATCCTGCTTTTCAAGCTCTATCTGGTCTTTGTGCCGGATGGGCGTTATACGCTGCTGCTCGTGCCGTTTGTGTTTGTGGGCACGGTGCTGCTGGTGATGCTCTGCCAGATGTTCTGGGTCGGCGGCGTGCAGCCGGGCGGCGTGGTGCTGTGCATCCTGCTGTTCAATACGCCCGCGGCGACGTATGTGCAGTACGCGATGAACCGCATCTTTGATACGGCTGTCGGCGTGATCATCGCGCTGGTGGTCAGCTACGTCTTTCCGCGCGGATGGATGCAGCTGTGGCCGGTACGTATGCGCGGCATGCGCGCACACGCCAAAGAGGCGTGGATCAGCGTGCGCAGCCACGGCATTAGCAGAAAGAAGTAAGCCTTTGAATTGCATATGAAAACGGCCCTTCTCCTGACTTTGGGAGAAGGGCCGTTTGTTTCAAAGAAGCGCATGAATTTCGGGCAGGGACGCAAGGCGTCGCACGGCCTCTTCGGCGCTGCAGCTGTTGTCAAATTCGACATGGGCCGCCTTTTGGTAGAGCGCCTCGCGCCGGGCAAAGAGCGTGCGCATGCGCTCCTCCTTGTCCCCGGCGAGGTTGGGGCGCGTATCCTGGCGGACGTTTGCGATCATCTCTTCAAGCGGCCGGTTGATAAAGATGACCAGCCCGTAGCGGCGCATGATATCGATGTTTTCCTCCCTTGTGACGATGCCTCCGCCGGTGGCGATGAGCATGGGCGCTTTGCCGCAGACGCTTATAAGCGCCTGCGTCTCGCACAGGCGGAAACCGGCGTCGCCGACGTCGGCAAAGATCGCGGGAATATCGCGTCCTTCGCGCCTGACGATGGCCTCGTCAAGATCTAAAAACGGGCAGCCGAGCAGCACAGA
>JAUMYC010000305.1 GCA_030528845.1 Eubacteriales bacterium | reverse complement strand
GTGTGAGTAACTTTAACTGGGGTAGAGCCGTCGTCCAACAGTGATCAAGTCGGCCCAACGGAATTCTCCTGACGGAATCATAGCAGAGAGCCAAACCTCCTCAACCGAGCTCTGGACTCTGCTGTGCGAGATTCTCGGGATTGCGCGCATGCGGGGTCAGCTCGGCTTGGCCGGACCGTCATTTTGACGCGCGAGAGCGGCCTCCCTTGATCGGGGGACGTTCGCGCGCGTGCCATTTAAGTATGCGCGCGTGCAAGTTCTCCTGATATGGGCCCGTCGCGTCGCGCGTCTACGCGGATGCCGCGCTGGCGCGCGGCGGCCGTCAGCTGCGGTAGGACAGCGGGATCGCCACGTTCTTCGTGAGCAGCTTGGGCAGCTGCGGCGGCTCCCAGCCCCTGCCGACGGTGAGCTGTCTGGCGGCCTCGGCGCCCCTCCTGGCGACCGACGCGGCCGCCCTCGCCTTCTCCGCGGCCGTGAACAGGGCGTCCTTCGGCGGCGCCACGAGCGGGCGGTCCGCGCAGACGCGGCAGAGCACGAGCGCCATGTTGGCGGCGCCCCTCCTGGACCATGCGCAGCCGAACGACTTCATGCGCTTGGCCCAGACGTAGGCGTTGGTGGCCTCCATCGTGCCGAGGGAGCCGCCGCCGCGCAGCAGGTCGGCGTGATTGGCGACGTAATCGCGGCACTCGCGCATCTTCTCCCTGCGCTTCGCGTCCTTGACCTGCGGGATCATGCGGTCGATTGCCCCGGCGAAGGCCTCGGGGCGGCGTTTGAGCGCGAGCGAGACGAGGTGCTCGCGCCCGGCGCCCTCGGGGAAGGCCCTGTGCACGTGCCTCATGACGTGGTACAGGTCGAGGCCCTGCTCGAAGGCGCCGCCGACGTCGTCGAGGCCGCTGTTCACGCACCAGCCGCCGCCGTCGGACGCATAGTGGACCCGCTCTATGTCGGCCGTGTCGTATTCGGCGGCGATGGTGGCGCGCATGCCCTCTCGCATCTCCTCGGCCGTGCCCACCGTGGCGAACAGCGCGACGTTGCCGCGCACGCCCCGCTTGCCCACCTTCCTCTTGCCGGCGTAGACGCACCCCGCCTTGAGCTCGACCGATGACTTGGACCGCGCCTGGTCGGCGAGGAAGCGGTCGATCGCCTCCCTGCGCCTTTCGGGGGCCTGCAGCGCGATGAATATGCCGTCGCACTCGGCGAACACGTCGGCCTGGCTGATGCCGCGCGAGGGCGCCGACTCCAGGTCGGCGGCGATGAGCGGGCCTTCCTGCTGGACCGCCCGCCACGGGCACATCGCCGAGACCTTCACGCCGCTGACCTCGGAGAAGTCGCGCGCGGTCTGGCGGAACGACACGCGGGCGGCGCGCGCCGCCAGCCACAGGAACACGTCGGCCGTGAGGCGCTTGCGCTTGGGTATGCCCAGTATCTCGTCTGCCGGATAGCGGTTGCGGCCGTGCTCGTCGCGGTAGAGAGACCTCGCGTACGTGACCTTGCCGAACATCGTGATCACCGACCGCGACGGCCTTCCGCGCAGGCTCCAGGACCTCGGGACCCGCGACGCCACTTCGCGGTCGAACCGCTCGATGCACTCCGCCACGGCTTCGACGGCGGCCTCGCGCATCCCGTCGCGGACCATCCGCAGGAACGAGTCGAAGTCCTCCATCGCCTTGAGCGCCATGTAGAAATAGTCGGCTGCCGCGGCAACCAGCATCGCGAACGTTGTAGAATTCATGAGCGGGACCTTTCTTTATTTTTTTGACGGCAATCAAAGAATACCGAAAGGTCCTAACTTGTTCACGTGCCCGGGGCGGTCCCAAACCCCAGTTAATGTTACTCACACTCCGACCAGGGCGGCTTCGGCGGAAACATCACGTTGTGCTATCCTTGGCATCGTACGAATAGCATGCGTCAACGGGGGTTTCATGAAAGTGTACGATGTTGCGGTGATAGGTGCCGGCGTAGTCGGATGCTGCATAGCACGCGAGCTGAGCCGATACTCTCTTTCCACCATCGTTCTCGAAGCGGGCAGCGATATCGCCAACGGCGCAACGCGTGCCAACTCGGGTATCGTCCATGCCGGATTCGACCCGATGCCGGGCAGCAACAAAGCCCGATACAACGTCGAAGGCGCGCGCTTGTTCCCACAATGGAGCGCCGAACTCGGCTTCACGTACATCCCCAACGAATCCATGGTCACAGCCTTCGACGACGAAGAGGCCCTCACCCTGGCCGCACTGCTTGAACGCGGTATCGAAAACGGAGCGTTCGGCAACCTTGAGATCGTCGACGGGGACGAGGCGAGA
>JAUMYC010000087.1 GCA_030528845.1 Eubacteriales bacterium | reverse complement strand
CCTGCTCCGGCAGGGCTTCTTCCTGTTCGGCGGGCAGGTCGGCGAGCGTTTCGAGGTTGAAATGCTGCAGGAAGGCGTCCGTGGTGACAAAGAGGGTGGGCCGGCCGATGCTCTCGCGCTGGCCCGCCTCGCGGATGAGCCCGCGGTTGAGCAGCATCTGGATGCTGTAGTCGCATTTTACGCCGCGGATGGCCTCGATGTCGCCGCGCGTGACGGGCTGGCGATAGGCGATGATGGAGAGGGTCTCCATCACGGCCTGCGAGAGCGATTGGCGCTTCACCGGCTGCAGGAATTTTTCGATGTAGGGGGCGTATTCGGGCCTGGTGGAGAGCTGCACGCTGTCGCCGTGGCGGTTGATGCGCAGGCCGCGCCCGTCCGCCAGCAGCCGCTCGGAGAGCGCCTCCAGCCCGGCTTCGAGCTCGACGCGCGTGAGCAGCAGCGCCTCGCACAGCTCGGGCACGGGCACGGGCTCCCCGGCGATGAATAAAAGCGCTTCCAAAATGCCCGGCAGTTCGCGGATGTCCATGACGAGCGCACCTCTCTTTGGGAAAAAATCAGAATATCGAACCGATATCCCATTATACGGAAGCAAAGCCGTGCTGTCAAATGGGCGCGGGATGTGGTATACTGTGCAATACACAGGGAGTGCGGGAGCGGAAAGGGGGTGGGGGCATGCGGTATCTGCGGATCGCGGGGGTCGTCGGGGCGCTGGGGGCGGTGTTTTGCGGCGTTGCGCTGCAAATGGACGCGCCGGTGCGGGCGGCGCTGTGGATCTGCGCCGGGGCGATCGCCCTGACGTTTCCGGAAAAGCCCGCACAGCGCGCCGTGCTGCTGGTCTTTGCCGGGTGCTTTCTCGGCTCTGCGCTCGCGCTGCTGGCCGCGCAGGAGGCGGATCCCTTTCTCATGCTGCCCATGGAAGCGGGCGAGAAGATCGTCCCGGCGGGGGAGAGCGCCTATCGCACGGTGGGCGCGTGTCTGTGCGTGCTGCTGTGCGCCGTGTGGCTGGGCTCGGGCCTGATGGAGAGCCTGCTGGGCAGGACGGCCTTTGCGGGGAGAGCGGGCTGGGCGGGCGCGCCCGTGCGCATCTGCGCGCTGCTCTGCCTTGCTGCGGGCATGGCGGCGTGCCTGCTGCCGGGATTGTCGGAATGGCTGGCCGTGCCGGAGGCGCTGCAGACCGTCGGCGGGCTGCTGACGGCGCTGGCGACGGGCGCGGTCGCCTGTTATATCGCCTCGTCGCGCTCGAGGGTCGCCGCGTGCGCGGCGCTGCTGCTCTATCTGGGCTGCGCCGTGTTCGATCCGCCGCTCTTTGCGCGGCATGCGTTTTTTGCGGCGGTGTTTTCGGTACTGCTCTGCGCGCGCAGCAGCGACCGCACGGGCTTGCTGTGCCTGCTGCCGGTCCCGGCGGCGCTGGCGGCCGTATGGGTCTATCGGGTGGAGGAGAGCGCGCTCGGGCTGTATGCCGCGCGCCTCTGGCAGGCCGTGGAGCAGCTTGCGCAGCCGGGCGGGCTGGAGTGGATCCTCTGGATCTACGCGCGCTTCGGGATCTTCGGCTATGCCGCCGCGGGCGCGTGCCTCGGCGCTGTGCTGTATCTGGTCGGGCGGCTCCTGCGCGATTCCTTCCTTTATTCTGCGCCCGCGCTGTGGGCGCTGGGCTGGGGCGGGCTGTTTCTGCTGCGGGGCCCCTCGCACGCCCCCGCACTGGAGGACGCCGTGTTTTTCTGCATTGCCTACGGGCTGTGCCTGATCGTCGGCTGCGTGCGCAGGGCTCCGGCTAAACGCCCAGCAAAACGGCGCGCGCCGACGAGCGCAAAATGAACAAAAGAGACAAAGCGGCAAGCCGGACAAGGCCTGCCGCTTTTTTGCCGCCATGAGAGAAGGAACGGGATGAAAGAGAGCTTTTTGCTTCTTCGTCGGGAAATTGCGCCTCTCTTTCTGCGCCGCGCGCAGGGGAAACGCGGCGTATACAAAAAGTTAACGTTCACAATTTGTTCATAACATATCCGAGAACTCCCGGGGGCGCTTTGCTATAATGATACGCAGACGATTCTATGGGCACATCTGCCCGTCGATATCGGGCGTGGGCCTGTTGCCCGCCGCAAAGCAGGGCGTATAATTGAAAGGAGTTGGAACGGGCGTATGATCGAGATACAAAACGTATCCAAGCGCTATGGTGAAAAATGGGCCGTTAAGGACGTGTCCTTCACCATCAACAAAGGCGAAATTCTGGGCTTCCTCGGCCGCAACGGCGCGGGAAAATCCACCACGATGAACATCGTGACCGGCTATCTCTCCGCCACCAGCGGCCGCGTGCTGCTCGACGGCCACGACATTCTCGAGGAGCCGCGCGAGGTGAAGCGCCACATCGGCTATCTGCCGGAGATCCCGCCGCTGTACATCGACATGACGGTGGAGGAGTATCTGCGCTTTGTCTGCCAGATCAAGGATGTTTCCACCAAGCATATCGCCAACCATGTCAACGACGTGCTGGAGCTGATGCACATCGAAGACCATCGCAAGAGGCTGATCAAGAACCTCTCCAAGGGCTATAAGCAGCGCGTGGGCATGGCGCAGGCGCTCATCGGCAACCCGGAGATCGTCATCATGGACGAGCCGACCGTCGGCCTGGATCCGAAGCAGATCATCGAGATCCGCAAGCTCATCAAGGAGCTGGGCGAGGATCACACCGTCGTGCTCTCGAGCCACATCCTGACCGAAGTGGCCGACGTGTGCGAGCGTTTGGTCGTCATCAACAAGGGACAGGTCGTGGCGCAGGACACGCTGGACAACCTGACCCGCGGCATCTCCAACACCTTCCGCTTCCGCCTGCGCGTGGAGGGCAACGAGCGCGACATGCAGAAGGCCATCCGCGAGCTGCCCGGCCTGGTGACCATCGACGGTCTGGGCCAGAAGGAGCCCGGCAGCTGCGATTTCATGATCGAATCCGAGCGCGACGTGGATATCCGCAGGCCGCTCAACCAGCTGATGGGCAAGATGGGCAGCAACATCCTGATGCTCAAGCCCATGGATCTCGAGCTGGAAGATATCTTCCTGCAACTGACCAGCGACAACGAGGAGGTGCTCTGACATGCTTGCGATCTGGAAGCGTGAGTTCCAAAATTATTTCCTCACCCCGATCGGCTATGTCTTCATGGCCGTGTTCCTTCTGGCGGGCGGCATCTTCTTCCTGCTGTACAACGTCATCGCCGCCACCAACTCCCTGTCCACCATGTTCGGCAACCTCAGCTATCTGTTCATGATGATCGTGCCCGTGCTGACGATGAAGCTGCTGGCCGAGGAAAAGCGCACCAAGACCGACCAGCTGCTGCTGACCTCGCCTCTGTCGATCACCTCGATCGTCTGCGGCAAGTTCCTCGCGGCGGTCTCCGTGTTCGCGCTCAGCCTGCTGGGCACCGCCTTCTGCATCATCGTCATCGTCACCTACGGCAAGGCCTATTGGGGCCTGATCTTCTCGAACTATCTGGGCTACTTCCTCATGGGCTGCACCTACATCGCCATCGGCGTGTTCATGAGCGCCGTGACGGAAAACCAGGTCTCCGCGGCCGTGCTCACCTTCGGCGTGAATCTGGGCGTGCAGATCATCGAATCCGTAGCTTCTTATCTGGTGTTCCCCACCTATCTGGACTGGATCTCCAGCGTGCTGAACTGGTTCTCCCTGTATCGCAGGTATTACACGTTTACGGCGGGCGTCGTTTCGCTGGCAGACGTCATCTATTATCTGACGTTTATCGGCCTGATGCTGTTCTTCACCGTCCGCGTGGTCGACAAGAGAAGATGGAGTGAGGGCTGAGAACTATGAGCAAGCTGAAGAATAATAACGGAAATGGAAATTTCTTTCAGAATCTTCTGAAAAACCGCAGATATCGCTTCGGCGGCTTTGCGCTGCTGATGACCGTGCTGGTCGTCGCCGCCGCCGTGGTGGTCAACGTCGTCTTCGGCGTGGTGGAGGACAACTGGGCCCTGTCCATCGACCTCTCCCCCTCTCAGGTGACGGATTTTGCCCAGTCCACCGTGGACACCGTGGCGGAAGTGGACGAGGATATCGTGATCTATCTGCTCTATCAGGACGGCACGCAGACCGAGCTGAAGGTGCAGCTGGAAGAAATGGCGAAGAAATATCACGCCATGAACAAGCACATCACCTATGACTTCATCGACCCCTACACCGAGCCGACCAGGCTCGCCCGCCTCGTGGACACGCAGCAGGTCTCCCTTCCGGAGGGCAGCGTGATCGTGGCGAGGGCCGACGACAGCAAGGTGCGCTACATCACCCGCACCGACCTGTACAACACCTCCTATGTGCCGGACAGCACCTCCTCCTGGGGCTACAGCTATGAGCAGGCCTTCAACGGCGAGGCGAAGCTGACTTCCGCCATCAAGTACGTCTCCTCCGACAACACCCCCAACGTCTATTTCCTCACCGGCCATAACGAGATCAGCATGGATTACATGACCGTCTTTTCCGGCTATCTGGAGGACGAGAACTACAACGTGCAGCCGCTCACCCTCGGCACCGGCGTCACCCCGCAGCCCGGCGATACCATCGTCATCTCCTGCCCGCAGACGGACCTGACCGACTCCGAGTTTGAAGTCCTCTCCGCATGGCTGCAGGACGGCGGCAGGCTGATGATGACCGTGGACAACAACGTGGATATGAACGACCTGTCCAACTTCAAGGCCCTGCTGGAGATCTACCAGCTCTCCTTCGGCGACGGCTATGTCGTGGAAGACGGCAACGCCACCGACCGCTGGATCTCCTCGCAGACGGTGGTCATCCCCGAGCTGAACGCCGAGCACGAGATCACCGCTCCCATGGCGGCGACGAACAACTATCTGCACGTCTACGGCGGCCGTCCCATCAACAACTGCGACATCCCGCTCTCCGGCGTGCGTTATGAGACGCTGCTGACCTCTTCCGAAGGCTCGTATGTCAAGCCGTCGGATTCCTCGACCGCCTTTGAAGATTCCGGCGACGCCATCGCCAACGGCAGCCAGATCCTGGCCTATGCCGTGGAACAGCAGCACGACGTGGTGGACCTCAACGACACCACCCGCATCGTCCTGCTCTCCAGCCCGTATTTCTATGCGGATACGAACTTCATCACCCAGAGCTACAACATCGACTTTGCCATGGCCGCGATGGAATGGCTGGTCAACCGTGACGTGAGCGTCATCGTGCGCGCGTCGCAGATCATCAACACCACTCTGGAGATCCCGGATGTGGGCACGGTCGTGTCCATCGGCGTCGTCTGCGCGCTGATCCCGCTGGGCGTGGCAGTGGCCGGCACCGTCGTCTGGGTCAGGAGGAGGCGTCTGTAATTGCAGAACAATAATCAAAACGAGCGCGTCCGGCCGAGGCTGGAGAGCGCAAGCGAGCTCAAGGGCAAAAAGGCCGAGGGCAAGAGCTCCAGCATCGGCAAAAAGAGGGCGACGATCCTCGTCTCTCTCCTGCTGGTGATCGCTCTGGCCACCGGAGCCTATTTCCTGGCCGATTCCCTGCGCCCCGAGCCGGAGGAGCAGCCCGAACAGACGGGCAGCGAGCTCACCACGATGCTCTCCGGGCGCGACAGATACGACATGGCCAGCATGACCATCTACCACGACGGCGTGGAACAGTACACCATCGTGAGCAACCTCAAGGAAAAGGCTGACGCCGCCGCTGCGCAGGAAGCTGCGCAGCAGGCTGCGGAAAGCGCCGGCGAGGAACAGGCCGAGCAGCTCGAAGGCCTGGCCGGAGCGGTGGACGAGACGATCGGCAATGTGCTGGGCACGATGAACGTGGCCGACGACATGCAGCAGATCGCGGGCAATGTCGCGCCGCAGATGCTCAATACGCCCGCGCCGACCCTCGAGGAGACCGAAGCCCCCGCGGGGCTGGATCTCGAGGCGGACAAGATCCTCGATCCGCTGGAAAAGCAGGATTATGAGATCAAGGGCATGCCCTATTTCACGACGGATTACAACCTCGTCAACCCCCTTGCCGTGTATTCCTATTCCATCACCGCAAACAGGCTGGTGCAGGAAGACTGCGAAGACATGGCGGCGTATGGGCTGGCCGAGCCTAAGGTAGAGGTGCTCTTCCGCTATCATGACGGCGGGGAGACCCGGTTCAAGTTCGGCAACAAGGTGCCCACGGGCGATTATTACTACGTTTCGCTCGACGACACAAACGACGTGTACATGGTCTACCAGACGGTGTACAACTACTTTATCAAGGATGTGAACGCGCTGCACGCCGTTCCGCAGGCGCCGGCGATCGACCCGGAAAACCTCGTGTACCTGCTGGCGGAACAGAGCGGCAAGGAGACCGTGGAGATCGTGATGCGCGACAGCAGCGTGGACTCCGCCTCCGTGGCGCATGTCATGCTCATCCAGCCGTTTGATTATGACGTGAACAGCGACCGCGCCTCCGCGACGATGATCTCGGCCTCTGCGCTCAAGCCGACGGCGTATGCGGGCTATGCTCCGGACGAAGCCGCGCTGGCCGAATTCGGCCTGGCCGAGCCCTTCGCGCATGTCGAAGTGGCGGACGTGAACGACGTGTATCTGAAGATGACCATCGGCGACGTGGTGGAAGGCAACAGCGCCTACCGCTATGCCACGGTCGACGAGACGGGCGACGTATACACGGTGGCCGTGAGCCTGCTCTCCTTCCTGGAGGATTGCCGCGCGTCCTATCTGGTCGATCAGTTTGCAAACCTGATCAACATCAAGCGCGTGGAAGGCTTCACGATCGAAACGCCGGAAAAGACCTATGAGGTCGAAGTTATCAATACGCCTTATACGAACGAAAGCGGCAACGAGCTGCTCCATCAGGACTTCTACCTCAACGGCGAATATGTCGACGAGGAGCTCTTCCGCGATTTCTATCAGGTCGTTATCGGCCGCCTGGTGGATAAGCGCATCGAAAACGAAGAGGAATACCTCTTCGAGGGCGAGACCGTGCTGAGCGTGAGCTATCAGCTCGACTATCAGGAGGAGCCCCATGTGATCCGCTATCTCGATTACGACCGGGACTACTGCGCCGTCAGCCGCGATGGAGTGAGCCTGTTCCTCATCCGCAAGGATAAGGTGCTGGAGATCGCCGAAACGGCGGAGCTGCTGCTCAAGGGCGAGTACGAAGGCATCGACGATACGATCGACTATGACGAGATCTACGGCGACCTCTCCTACTACGAGTAATGTAAGCGCAGAAACAGGCCCCCTTCCGAAAGGAAGGGGGCCTGTTTTCAATGGGATTCATGGGGGCGGCCCGCGCATGCAAGGATGTGCTTTGAGAGGGAGAACTGCCCGCGCGAGTTCGGCCGTGCCCTTCGCTGCGCAGAGAGATGCAGTCGGTTGTCGTTGTTAGGAAGAAGCGGTCGGCAGGAGCTGCCGGGAGGATGTGCGCGGCACAGGTTTGATCTCATTCGTTTTCGGGTCGGCACAAGGCCGACCCCTACAGAGAGGCTGCCGGCCCCGGAGCATGTTCTTCCCTTGTAGGGGCGGCTCTTGTGGTCGCCCGCTTCGCGCATAAAAAAGCGGGTCGGCGCAAGGCCGACCCGTACAGAGAACTATTGGCCCGCAGTATGTTCTTCTCTTGTAGGGGCGGCCCTTGAGGTCGCCCGCCTCGCATAAAAAAACGGGTCGGCGCAAAGCCGACCCCTACAGGAAATCGTGCGAGGTTGAGGTCACTCGAACTTCAGGCCGCGCTCGGCGGCGCGCCGGCGCATTTCCTCAACGAATCCGCGCATGATGTCCTCGTCGGAGAGGCCCTGGGCGCGCGCGGCGTTCATATATTCGGAGATCTCCTTTTCCTTGGCGAAGAGCTGGTCGCGGTATTCGCCGGGGGGCGTCTGTGCGCCGACGCCGTAGGCTTCCAGACCGGCACGGCGGCAGTCGTCCAGTGCGCGCTCGACGTGATAATCGCTGGTGACCAGTGCGACGCGCGCGCCTTCAGCCAGAAGGCCCTTTGCGTTGACGACGTTTTCGATCGTGACGCGGGATTTGTCCTCGAGACGGATGATCTCGGCGGGCACGCCGCGCTCGACGAGCATATCGCGCATGACTTCGGCCTCGGTGTGCTCGTGGCCCGGGGTCAGGCCGCCGCAGGGCATGATGAGCGGCGCGTTCGTTTCTTTCCAATGTTCCACCGCGCAGTCGATGCGGCGGACGAGATCGTCGGAGGGCTTGTCGCCCGGTTCGAGCCGGTGTCCAAGGATGATGATGGCGTCTGTCTTTTGCATTTGTTCGTCCACCTTTCTTTGTTCTGCGGAGGCGATGAGCTCGTACAGCGCGGGATAAAGAGCGGGGCAGCAGGCAAAGGTGTTGCCGCTTTCGCGCAGGGGCAGCTCGTCGCCCGGCCAGCCGGAAACGACGGCGCCGGCCTCCCGGGCAATGAGCATGCCCGCCGCGATGTCGTAGAGGAAGAGGTGCAGCTCGAGGAAGGCGTCGTAGCGCCCGCAGGCGACAAGGCACAGGTCCAGCGCGGCGGAGCCGAGCCTGCGCAGATCGGACACGCCCCGCAGCAGCGCGGGCAGCAGGGGGAGCATGCGCGCTTTTGCATCTTCATAGCGCGCGGCAAAGGACATGCCCACGATGGCGTCGCGCAGCACGGTCTTCTGCGAGGGGCGGATGGGCTCGCCGTTCAGGAACGCCCCTTGGCCCTTGACGGCCGTGTACATTTCGTCCAGCCGCGGACAGAAGACGCAGCCCACCACGATCTCTCCCGCCTCCTCGTAGGCGATGGAGATGGTGTAGAGCGGCAGATCGCAGATGAAATTGGCCGTGCCGTCGATGGGATCGACGATCCAGCGGCCGCCTGCGCCCGCGCTCTCTCCGCTCTCCTCGCCGAAAAAGCCGTCGTCCGGGAAGCGGCTGAGCAGCTCGCTGCGGATGATCGACTCGCTCGTCTGATCGGCCTCGGTCACATAATCGTTGGCCAGCTTGTGCATGACCGAAAAGGAGGGGCGGCTGAGCAGGTATTCCCCGGCCTTGCGCGCGGCCGACTGTGCGGCGGCGAGGCGTTCGTTCCATGTGTTCGACATGATGTTTCATCTCCGGTATAATATGTGATATACTGTTATACAGGTATTTTAGCAGAGCGGAGGCTATGGCTGCAATATGAAAATCGTCAGTTGGAACGTGAACGGGCTGCGGGCATGCATGGGAAAGGGCTTTGAGGAGAGCATGGCCGCGCTCGATCCGGATATCATCTGTCTGCAGGAGACAAAGCTGCAGCAGGAGCAGTTTCCCGGCGCGCCGGAGGGCTATCGGGTGTTTTTGAACTGCGCGGACAAAAAAGGCTACAGCGGCACGGCGATCTATACCAAAGCAGAGCCGCTGCAGGTGCGCTATGGGATCGGGATCGACGAACACGACCATGAGGGGCGCGTGATCCTGGCGGAATACGAGGATTTTCAGCTCGTATGCTGCTATACGCCCAACGCGCAGCGCGAATTGACGCGGCTGGAGTACAGGATGCAGTGGGAGGACGATTTCCGCGCGTGGCTGGCGCAATTGGATCAGACAAAGCCGGTCGTGCTCTGCGGCGATCTGAACGTCGCGCACACGGAGATCGACCTGAAGAACCCCAAGACGAACCATAAAAACGCCGGCTTCACCGACGAGGAGCGCGGAAAATTTACGGACCTGCTCGCGGCGGGCTTTGCCGACAGCTGGCGCAGGCAGCACCCGGACGTGACGGGCGTGTACTCGTGGTGGTCGTTCATGCGCAACGCGCGTGCGACGAACGCGGGCTGGCGCATCGATTATTTCGTAGTGTCCGAGCGGCTGATGGAAAGAGTGACGAAGACGGATATCCATTGCGATATCTTTGGCTCCGACCATTGCCCCGTGAGCATCGAATTGGGCTGACGGGGGGCGGGGGCTCTGCCCCCTGCACCCCCGTTGCGCAGGGCTGCGCGCCCTGCACCCCGCCAGAGGGCTCCGCCCTCTGGACTCCCGTGCGTTCTGTCGAAAATAATTGCAAACGATCAAAAAAAGG
>JAUMYC010000304.1 GCA_030528845.1 Eubacteriales bacterium | reverse complement strand
GTACCATGGATACGTTAAGAAAGGTTTTTGCCTTTATATTGCTTTTTGGGATTGCCGCCGGGCTTCTTGTCGGGTGTGGTTTTGATTCGGGCAAGGAGCTCAAGGAGCTTGAGGATTTTGAGCAGGCGAAGATCGGCGTGATGACCGGTTCGTCACAGTCCGTGATCGCCAAGAAAAGGTTTCCCGAGGCGCAGCTTGTCTATTTCAGCCGACCGGCGGACATGGTGCTTGCTGTTGAGCAGGGCAAGATTGACTGCTACATGCTGGGTTCTCCATTCCTCGCTGTCACGCTCTGGGAAAACGCCAGGGTAAAGAGGATTGAGGAGGCGGTCGCTCAGGGCGACATAGCCTTTGCCTTTTCGAAGGATGGCTCCGGCGGGAATCTCCGGGCGCAGCTGAACGAATTTCTGCGTCAGGCGAAGGCGGACGGAACGCTGGAATATCTGGAAGAAAAGTGGCTGGGTGATACTGAGCCCACGGAGCATCCCGACTACAAGTCGCTTACCGGTGAAAACGGCACGATCCGTCTCGCGGCGGTGGCTGAAAACAAGCCGCTGATATACCAGTACAGGGATCAATGCACCGGTTATGAGATGGAGCTGCTGACGATCTTCGCCCGGCAGTACGGCTACCGGTTCGAGATTGAGATCGTTCCCTTTGACTCGGTTATCATGGGCATGGCGACCGGAAAATACGATATGACCTCCGCAGGGCTGCAGATCACGCCCGAGCGTGCGGAAAGCGTGAGCTTCAGCGATCCCTATACGCAGTTTGATGTGGTGCTGGTTGTCAGGGACGATGGCGCGCCCCGTTCGCAGTTCAGTACGCTGGCGGATCTTGAGAACGCCACGATCGGCATTGCCACCGGCACCAGCTGGGACATTGTGGCGCAGAAAAGATTTCCGAACGCCGAGAGGATGTATTTCACATCCAGCGCCGATCTGCTGCTGGCGCTGGAGCATGGCAGGATAGATACATTTTTGACGGACAGAACCGTTTTTGTGGGCATGAACTGGGAAAACGCGGCGATCACCAGCATCGACGAGCCCATTATGACGGTATCCAACGCCTTGCTTTTTGCCAAGGAGGGCTACGACGAAAACCTTCTCAGGCAGGTCAACGAATTTGTCGCCGCGTCCAAAGCGGACGGAACGCTGGAGCGCCTTGAGAACAAATGGTTTGTGGACGAGGAACCGACAGAGCATCCGGATTATCAGTCCCTGACCGGCGAAAACGGCACTATCAAGGTCGCGGCGGTGGATTACATGAAGCCCGCGATGTATAAGAAGGGCTCGCAATACACCGGCTACGAGGTCGATTTTCTGACGCTTTTTGCGGAAAAATACGGCTATAAGCTGCATATTGAGGGAATGATCTTCGAGGCGCTGATACCCTCTGTAATCAGCGGAAGATTCGACATCGGCGCGTGCGGGATCACCATAACGCCCGAGCGCTCCGAAAGCGTGACGTTTGCCGACAGCCATTTTGAGACCTACGGCGTGGCTGTAATAAGGGACGAATCCGCCGACACGCGCTCCGCCTCCCGCGCGATACAGTCTATTGATGATCTCCAAGGCGGAAATATCGCCGTGCTGACCGGCTCCATATGGGACGGGGTAGCGCGGGAAAAGTTACCCGACGTCGATATCAGGTATTTCTCCTCAATGGCGGATATGCTTCTGTCAGTCGAGCAGGGAAAGGTCAACGCGTGTCTTGGTGACAGGACGTTCTATGTAAACGCCCGTTGGGAAGACGTACCCGTATCCATACTGGATGACACGGTGGGGCACATATCCTGCGGCTTTATGCTGGCAAAGGAGAATTACGACGCGGTCCTGCTTGAGCAGCTGAACGGCTTTATCGCGCAGTCCAGAGAAAACGGCTTCATAGACTCGCTTGCCGATAAATGGCTTTCGGAGGCGGAGCCCTCGGTACATCCCGATTATCAGTCGCTTACCGGTGAAAACGGAACGCTGAAGATAGCGGTCGGCGATACGCTCAAGCCGATGACATATCTGAAGAACGGCGCCTACACCGGACTGGACGTGGATTTCCTTACGGAATTTGCCCGCAGCTGCGGCTATCGCCTTGAGTTTGTGGGCATGGCGTTTGACGCGCTTATACCTACTGTCGCCAGCGGAAAATGTGATATCGCCGCCTGCGGCACCGCCATTACTACCGAGCGCGCGGAAAGCGTGATGTTCTCGGACTGCTATCTGGAAGTGGACGGCGTGCTCATCGTCAGCGAAAAGACGGAAACGGCTGCGCAGAACAGCTTTTTTGACGATTTGTCCGAAAGCTTTGAGAAGA
>JAUMYC010000086.1:6310-10013 GCA_030528845.1 Eubacteriales bacterium | reverse complement strand
GGAATGGCGAAGACGTCTACCCGCGGCACGCCGTAGGCCCGGCATACATGCGAGATCGTCTCCTCCACGCGATAGACCTCTGCGTTGCTGTTGAGCATATGCTCGCCGATGTCCAGCGCGCAGGTCAGGATATCCTCCGCGCGCGTCTGCGGATCCACCGGCTTGGGCTGCATGATCTGCATTGCATCTTCCCCCATCGTTCCTTCGTAACAGGGGGTATCATACGAAAGGAATGTTATTTCCGCAACCAGACAGGGCAGGAATTTTCCTTCCGCGCAGGAATACCGCCAGAATTAACACGCGCCGCCGGGCTACATTTGATAGGCGAAGGCCTGATAGCGGTGCTCGTCCTTCGGGTTGATCTCCAAGATCGCGCGATCCTCCAGCATGCAGCCGCGCTGCAGACAGAAATGCCCGAAGCGCTCGCGCAGGCTGTCCACCGCGCGTTCCATGCGCTCCTGCTTTCCGCGCCCCGCGTCGTCCTCCAGAAAGGAGAGCTGCCTGGGCGCGTCGTCGGAAACGAGCCCGGAGCAGCACACGCCCAGACTGCGGATGGGCTTTTTCGAACGGTACAGCTCTCTGAAAAGCGCCATGCTCTCCCGGGCGATCTCGCCGGAGAGGTTCGTGGGGCGCGCGAGCAGCCTCTGCCGGCCGCAGGTGAGCAGGTCGCTGTCGCGCACGTGGATCTGCACCACGCGCGCAGAAAAGCGATGCTCCCGCAGCCGTGCGGCCACGCTCTCCGCCAGCATATAAAAGGTGATCTTCACTTCGTTCTCCGTCGTCAGGTCGTGCGGAGTCGTGGTGGAATTGCCCACGGATTTGATCTCGTCCTCCTCGCCCAGCAGCGCGACGGGCGAGGCGTCCTGCCCGTTTGCAAAGCGATGCAGCGCGAGGCCGTTCACCCCCAGCACCGAGCGCAGCATCTCCGGCTGCGCGCAGGCGAGGTCTCCGATGGTGATGATATTGAGCCGGGAGAGCTTTTTTCGCGTGGCCGGGCCGACGTAGAGCAGATCGGACGCGGGCAGGGGCCACACCTTTTCCCGCATGTTCTCCGGCGTGATGAGCGTGGTGGCGTCGGGTTTTTTCATATCGCTGCCCAATTTGGCGAAGACCTTGTTGTCCGCCACGCCCACGGAGATGGTGATGCCCAGCTCTTCTTTTACTCTTTCGCGCAGGAGATCGGCCAGCCGCGCGCCCTCCCGCAGCGTGCGCCCTCCGTCCGAGACGTCCAGCCATGCCTCGTCCAGCCCGAACGGCTGCACATAGGGCGTGTACTCGGCGTAGATCTCGCGCGTCATCTGCGAAAAGCGGTGGTATTTACGGTGGTCGGCCCGGATCGTGACCAGCCCCGGGCATTTCTGCCGCGCCTGCCAGATGGCCTCGCCCGTCTTGATCCCGTATTCCTTCGCAATCTGGTTTTTCGTCAGGATGATGCCGTGCCGCGCGTCCGGGTCTCCGCAGACGGCCACGGGCTTGCCCGCCAGCTCCGGCCGATACAGGCATTCCACCGAGGCGTAGAACGAATTGCAGTCTGCATGCAAGATCACCCGGCCCATGCGCAGCGCTCCCTTTTTTTGTTTTTTTACGCACCGAAATGCGCATTTATAGTATAACATACGCATTTCGGTGCGTCAATATGCATTTACAACCAAACAAAAAAAAGCGCCGCAGGCTCCCAAAGGCTTCTCCTTCGGGGATCCTGCGGCGCGAACGGCCGTCAAACGATCTCGTATTGGAACATCTCCCATTTGAGCTTCGTGCCCTCGTCCACCTCGTCGGGCAGCAGCGCGCGGGTGATCATGAGCGGCTCGGGCTCGTAGGCGTCGGTGCGCCTCAGATAGGCATAATCTCCGTCGATGCGTTCCACGACGTAATATTTCGTCTCCATGCTTCCTTCCTCCGTGTCCTGTGTTTTTTTCCATTATATCCGCAGTTTCCCCCGGTGTAAAGCGCCGAAAATATTCCGAAGAGCTATTGCGCCGTGCAAATCTATGTTATAATAGCATTAACCCGAAACCAAAGGAGGGAATCGTATTGGCGCTTTTACATGTTGACTTTTTCTCGGACGCGCTGGGGATGTGTGCGGAAATGGACGTGATCCTGCCCGAGCGCGCAAAAGGCCAGATCGGCATGGCCGGAACTTCCTCAAATGAAAAATACCCGACTCTCTATCTCCTCCACGGCATGAGCGACGACCACACCATCTGGCAGAGGCGCACCTCCATCGAGCGCTATGTGAGCGACCTCGGCCTTGCGGTGGTCATGCCCAGCACGCATCTGGGCTGGTATACCGACATGTACCGCGGCCACAAGTATTGGACGTATATCTCGCAGGAGCTGCCGGCCATCTGCCGCTCCTTCTTCCCGAATATGTCCGACAGGCGCGAGGACACCTTCGCCGCCGGCCTTTCCATGGGCGGCTACGGCGCGATGAAATGCGGCCTGTGCGCTCCGGAGACCTTCTCCAAGGTCGCCTCCCTCTCCGGCGGTCTCGACGCCGCCTCCATCTGCGAAAACAACAAGGTGCAGGTGGACAACACCCTCTGGGAAGACATCTTCGGCCCGGCGGACAAGGTGCGCGGCTCGTTCAACGATCTGTTCGCGCAGGCGGAAAAGCTGGCCGCTTCCGAAGGCCCCAAGCCGGAGATCTTCATGTGGTGCGGCACGGAGGATTTCCTCTACGAGCAGAACACGGCCATGCGCGACCATCTCAACAAGCTGGGCCTGAGCCTGCATTACGAGGAATCGCCCGGCGACCATCAGTGGAAGTATTGGGACGAGAAGATCCAGACCGTGCTCAAGTGGCTTGATCTGGGCAAGAAGGAGGCATGAGGCATGGCGCTGATCCACATTGGTTTTTTCTCTGAATCTCTGGGCATGTGCGTGGCGTGCGACGTCATTCTGCCCCAGAAGGCCAGCGCCGGTCAGATCGGCATGGCCAGCGGCACGCGCGGCGAAAAGCACCCGGTGCTCTGGCTTTTGCACGGCGCGAGCGACAACCACACCATCTGGCAGAGGCGCACCTCCATCGAGCGCTACGCCGCGCCGCTGGGGCTGGCGGTCGTGATGCCCAACGTGCATCTCTCCTCCTATGCCGACATGGCGCACGGCGGAAAGTATTACACCTTCGTCTCCAAGGAGCTGCCCGAAAAAATGCGTCAGTTCTTCCCCCTGTCCGAAAAGCGCGAGGACAACTACATCGCCGGCCTTTCCATGGGCGGCGCGGGCTGCTTGAAGATCGGCCTTGCCAACCCGGAAAACTACGCCGCCATCGGCTGCTTCTCCGCCGGCGCGAGCAACATGCGCAAGGTGAACATGACCAACCCCGCATGGAAGGAGCGCCACGAGCGCACCTACGGCGACCGCGTGCTCGAGGGCACGGAAGAGGATACCATCGGCAACGCCCGGCGCATCGTTGAAGAGGGCAAGCCCTGCCCGCGCATCTTCCATGCCTGCGGCACCGAGGATTTCCTGCTGGACAACGCCCGCGCGACCCGCGATTTCTTCCAAGGCTTCGAGGGCAACCCCTTCGATTACACCTACACGGAAGCCCCCGGCGCGCACACTTGGGAGTTCTGGGATGAACACATTCAGGATTTCCTGCGCTTCCTCGGCCTCGAGCCCATCGAGGGCATCCGAAACTGAGGTTTTGTGCTTTTGCGGGGAGGGCCTTTCTTTGGTAAAAGAAAGGCCCTCCCCGCAC